>JBDSAN010000330.1:0-15301 GCA_039922115.1 Jatrophihabitantaceae bacterium | reverse complement strand
GGAGTTCCACCCACGATGGCGAGCGCGACGGTGCACCCCAGCAAGTTGCCTCGGCCGAGGCTGGAGCTGCCCGGGGCGATCATCGCCGAGGGCCGGCAGGCAATCGTGCTGCGCTGGCTGCTGTCGCGGGCGCTGGTCCTCACCATCCTGGTCTTCGCGCACGAGAGCGATGTCTCCGGCGACGTCAGCTACTACGCCCGCAGCCTGCACCAGCTGTTCAGCGGCGCCGGCCTGCACAACACGCTGCAGGAGTACCCGCTACCGGTGTTCGCAGTGCTGCTGCCGCAGTTCCTGCTCGGCTTCGGTAACCAGGTCGCCTTCACGATCCTGTTCGCGGCCTCGATGCTGGCCGTCGATGCCACCTTCACCGGCCTGCTCTGGCGCGGGGACGGCCGGCGACGCGGGGACGCGACCAACCTGTGGCTGTGGTTCGTCCCGGCGTTGGGGCCGCTGTCCTACTTCCGGTTCGACCTGGTGCCGGCCGTCCTGGCCGGTGGTGCGGTGCTGGCCGCGATCCGTCGACCGGCAGTGGCCGGCGTGCTGACCGCGCTGGGGGCCGCGCTCAAGCTGTGGCCGGTGGTGATGCTGCCGACCTTCCTGATCCGGCGCGGCGACCGCCGATCGGTGCTGGTCGGCTTTCTGGTGACCGGCGTCCTGGTGGGCGGGCTGGCGTTGCTGATCGGTGGCCTGCGCCGGACGCTGTCGCCGCTGCACTGGCAGTCCGCGCGCGGACTGCAGATCGAGTCGGTGGCGGCCACCCCGCTGATGCTGGCCAGGATGTTCCATCCGGTCGGCACCTGGAACATCCGGCTGTCGCAATACAAGGCCTTCGAGATCTTTGGCGCCGGCCGCAACCTGATCGTCACCCTGACCAGCGTCCTCACCGTGCTGGGCGGCCTGCTGCTGATCGTGCTGTGGCGGCGAGCGCTGCTGGTGGGCACCCCGTCGGCCGAGACCCTCGGCTGGATCTTCCTGGCGACCGCGCTGATCGTGACCATCACCAACAAGACGCTGAGCCCGCAATACCTGCTGTGGTTGGGCGGCCCGGTGGCCGCGCTCGCGGTCCGGGCACCCGACGATCATGCGGTGCGCACCTTCGGCCGGGTGCTGATGGTGACCGCGGTGGCGACCCAGCTGGTCTTTCCGGTCGGCTACAACGCGCTGCTGAAAACCCATTCGCTGATGCCGCTGGTCACCCTGGACCTGGCCGCGCGCAACCTGTTGCTGATCTGGCTGACCTGGTTCTCGGTACGCCAGGTGTGGCGCCAGACCACCCGTACCAGCGCGTGATCGCAGCCGCCCGGCTCGCGCTCGCCGCGACGGCGCTGCTCGGCCAGGCGGTCTGCCTGTGGTTCGGCCTGCGCCACGAGTGGTTCAGCTCGATCCTGCAAACCGAATCGGTTGCCGTCGCGCTGTTCGCGCTGGCGCTGTTGTGCCTGCTCGGCCGGTCCGGCCGGCGGGCGATGTTGCTGGTGGTGGCCGGCGGTGTGCTGCTGCAGCTGGCCGCGCTCGGTTCGGGCCCGTCCACCAGCGATGACCTGAACCGCTACGTGTGGGACGCGAAGGTCCAGCTGGCCGGCATCGATCCGTACCGCTACCCGCCCTCGGCGCCGGAACTGGATCGGCTGCGCGGCAGCACCCTGTTCTACCCGGCCGAGCCGGGCCACCGGTGTGCCTGGACCATCCCGGACGGCCGGTGCAGCCAGGTGAACCGGCCACAGGTGCACACCATCTACCCACCGGTCGCCGAGGGCGCGTTCGTGCTGGCCCGGCTGGCCAGCGGCGGGCGCACCGACGGCCCCGGCCCGCTGCAGGTGCTGGCTGCGCTGGGCAGCCTGGCGGTGACCGTGCTACTGGCCAGGCGGGCCTTGCTGGCGAACCTGCCGGCCTGGACGGTGGCGCTGTGGGCCTGGTGCCCGGTGACCGCCGTGGAGCTGGCAAACAACGGCCACATCGACTGGCTGGCAGCGCTCGGTTCGGCGGCCGCGCTGATCGCCTACCGGCGGGGCAGGCCGGCGCTGGCCGGCGGCCTGCTCGGTGCGGCGATCGCCACCAAGCTCTACCCGGCGCTGGTGCTGCCGGCGATGCTGCGCCGGCATCCGGTCCGGGTGGTGAGCGCCGCCGCCGGGCTGGTGGCGCTGAGCTACCTGCCGCACGTGCTGGCCGTCGGCACTGCCGTGATCGGTTACCTGCCCGGTTACCTGAAGGAGGAGGACTACACCAACGGTGGCCGGTTCCTCTTGTTGGCAAAGGTAATTCCGCATCCGGCGCTGACTGTCGCGGCGGTGCTGGTGCTGCTCGCGGCAGCCTGGTGGGCGGCCCGGCGCAGCGATCCGGACCGGCCGGAACTGGCCGCGCTGGTCATGGTCGGGGTCGGGCTGCTGGTCGCCACGCCGTCCTACAGCTGGTACGCGGTCTCGCTGCTGGTGCTGGTCGCGATGACCGGACGGGCCGAATGGCTGCCGCTGGTCATCGCGCCGACGATTGCCAACCTGGGCGCGCAGCATTTCGGCAACGGGGTCAACTACCGCACCAGCTGCTACGCGATCGGGCTGGCCTCGGTGCTGATCGGGGTAGCTGTTCGCCGGCAGCTCGGGCGCCGGGCGTTGATCCGGCCTCGCCAGGCCAGCGGGGTTTAGAGCTTGTCCAGCGGGGCGAAGCGCAGCACCAGCCACTTGCTGCCCAGCGTCCCGAAGTCGATCTCGGCCTGGGCCTTCTCGGCGCTACCGCGCAGCGCGAGGACCGTGCCGAGGCCGAAGCCGTCGTGGTTGACCCGGTCGCCCACCTGGAGTTCCGGGATCGGTTTCTCCAGCTTGCTAGCACCGAAACTCAGCGACGGGCTACCCGGCTTGCCGCGTCCGGAACCAGCCAGCGGACGCCGGGCGGTCCGGTAGCCGTGATCGGAGTATTGGCCGCTGCTGGACTCATCCGGGTAGCCAGCGACGAACGGCTGCCGGTTGACCGCACCGGACCATTCGACGTGCTCGGCCGGCACCTCGTCGAGGAACCTCGACGGCGGGTTGAAGGCGGGTTGGCCCCAGGCCGACCGGGCGATCGCCCGGCTGAGGTAGAGCCGCTGCCGGGCCCGGGTGATGCCGACGTAGGCCAGCCGGCGTTCCTCGGCCATCTCGCCGGGCTCGCCGAAGGTCCGCTGGTGCGGGAAGATGCCGTCCTCCATCCCGGTCAGGAAGACCACCGGGAACTCCAGGCCCTTCGCGGTGTGCAGGGTCATCAGGGTGACCACCCCACCGCTGGCGTCCGGGATCGAATCGGCATCGGCGACCAGCGAAACGTGTTCCAGAAAGGCGTCCAGGCCAGCCGGTTCATCGGCCTGCGCCCGCTGTTCCTCGAACTCGGCGGCCACGCTGACCAGCTCGCGCAGGTTGTCGACCCGGCTCTCGTCCTGCGGGTCGTTGCTGGCGCTGAGCTCGGCCAGGTAGCCGGTTCGGGCGAGCGTCTCCTCCAGGATGTTGCTCGGCGTGCCGTGCTCGTCGCTGGCCGCGATTACCCTGAGTTCACCGAGCAGTTTGACGAATTCGGCGATCGCGTTGGCTGACCGCGGCGCCAGGCCGATGATCAGGTCGGCTCGCATCAGCGCCTCGGCGAACGGGATCTGTTCGGTCTCGGCGTAGGCCTCAAGAAACGCCTCGGCCCGGTCGCCGATGCCCCGGCGCGGGGTGTTGAGGATCCGGCGCAGGCTGACCAGGTCGGTCGGATTGGCCAGCACCCGCAGGTAGGCCAGCAGGTCGCGGACCTCCTTGCGCTCGTAGAACCGGACCCCGCCGACCACCCGGTAGGGCAGGCCGAGCCGGATGAAGATGTCCTCGAAGACTCGGGATTGCCCGTTGGTGCGGTAGAAAACCGCGACGTCGGACGGCTTGGCCGCACCTGACCTGCCAAGCGTGTCGATCTGCTGGGCGACCCAGCGCGCCTCGTCATGCTCGTTCTCGGCCACGAAGCCGACGATCGGCTCGCCGGCACCGGCCTCGGACCACAGGTTCTTCGGCCGCCGGTCGGGATTGCGGGCGATCACCGCGTTGGCCGCGCTCAGGATGGTCTGGCTGGACCGGTAGTTCTGTTCGAGCAATACCGTCCTGGCGTCGGGGTAATCCCGTTCGAACTCGTCGATGTTGCGGATGGTGGCGCCGCGGAAGGCATAGATCGACTGGTCGGCGTCACCGACCACGCACAGCTCGGCCGGCGGCAGCTCGACGGCTGGGTTGTCGGGGTCGTCCGGATCGGCCAGCACCGGTTTGCACAACTCGGCGACCAGCACGTACTGGGCGTGGTTGGTGTCCTGATACTCATCGACCAGGACGTGCCGGAACCGGCGCCGGTAGTGCTCGGCCACGTCGGGATGGTTCTGCAGCAAGCCGACCGTGGTCATGATCAGGTCGTCGAAGTCCAGCGCGGATGACTCCACCAGCCGGCGCTGATAGCGCTCATAGACCTCACCGAGCACCTTCTCGGTAGCAGTGCTGGCCATGTTGGCGAACTCGACCGGTGAGATCAGTTCGTTCTTCAGATTGGAGATCTGCACCGACATCGAGCGGGGCGGGTAGCGCTTCGGGTCCAGGTTGAGCTCGCGCACCACCATGGTCAGCAACCGGCGGGAGTCATCGGCGTCGTAGATGGTGAACGAGGGCCGCATGCCGATGTGCTTGGCCTGCGCCCGCAGGATCCGCACGCACATCGAGTGGAAGGTCGACACCCACATCGAGTGCGGGCCGTAGAAGCTGCGCCCGATCAGGCCGGACACCCGCTCTTTCATCTCGCCGGCGGCCTTGTTGGTGAAGGTGATCGCCAGGATCTCGCTCGGCCGGGTTCCGTTGGCCAGCAGGTAGCCGATTCGCTGGGTCAGCACCCGGGTCTTGCCCGAACCTGCCCCGGCCACGATCAGCAACGGCGAGCCCCGGTGCTCGACCGCCTGCCGTTGCTGGGGGTTCAGCCCGGCCAGCAGCTCAGCGATGCGCTGCTCGGTCGCCGCCGCGCGCTGGTCGCTGACCGCTGGCCGGTTCGGCGAGCCGGCGAGCGGGTCGATGACGGTCGGCGGCAGGTCGGTCGGGTCGGTGAGCGACAACTGCTGGAGTTCGGGTTTCATCGCCGCTCAGCCTACGACCCCGAGCCGACAGCAGGCTTGCCCGATCATCGGAGCGCGTGCGAGGATCGTCGATGTGAATATCGGGCACGTGTTTTTTTATGGGTTCCGCTACGCGGCACCCATCGTGACCGGTTGAGCTAACAGCACCGAGCACGCCCTGGGCCGCAGTCGTCCCGGGGCGTTTCTGCTTCTCATACCAAACGGGGCGCGCGGATCGCGGCGAGATTGCTGACCACTTCGCGCATCGCACCCGAGAGGAACACCCGTGAACACCACCGCAGGCAGCCAGCAGGTCGATCCGACATCGACGCTGGTCGATGACCCGACCACCGTCGATACGCTGCGTGGCCAGATCGACGCCCTCGATGCGGCGATCGCCCGGCTGGTCGGCGAGCGGGCCCAGCTGTCACGCCGGATCCAGACCGCCCGGATGAACGCCGGCGGCACCCGGGTAGAGCTCGGACGGGAACGCGCGATCGTCGACCACTACCGCCGCACGCTCGGCTCGGCTGGCTCCAGCCTGGCCGAGGCGGTGCTGCGGGTCTGCCGCGGCGCCCGCTAACAGCGCTACACGATCCGGCGCTCGACGGCCCACCGGCTCAGCTGGTGCCGCGAGGACAGTTGCAGCTTGCGCAGGACGTTGGACGCGTGGGTTTCCACCGTCTTGATCGAGATGAACAGCTCGGCACCGATCTCGCGGTAGGAGTAGCCACGGGCCAGCAACCGCAACACCTCCTGCTCACGCGGGGTGAGCTGGTCCAGGTCCGGATCCATCGCCTGCGCTGACTTGCCCGAAGACCCGGCAGGCTGGCCGGAACCGTCGCGGAAGGCGTCCAGTACGAAGCCGGCCAGCCGGGGCGAGAACACCACGTCACCCTCGGCCACCCGCCGGATGGCATCGATCAGGTCCGGCCCGGAAATAGTCTTGGTGACATAACCGCGAGCGCCGGCCCGGATCACCGAGATGACATCCTCGGCGGCGTCTGACACCGACAGCGCCAGGAACCTGGTGTCCGGTGCCAGCCCGAGCACCGCGGCCACGACCGCCGGGCCGCCGCCATCGGGCAGGTGCACGTCCAGCAGCACCACGTCCGGGCGGGTGTGCCCGATGGTGGCCACCGCTTCGGCGACGGTCGCGGCCTCACCGACGATGTCGACCTCGCCGCCGATCTCAGCTCGGACGCCGGCCCGGAACATGCCGTGATCATCGACCAGAACCACGCTCGGTCGGCCGGTCATGTGAACTCCACCCGCAACTGCACTTCGGTGCCCTCTCCACGCTCGGACTTGATGGTGGCGCTGCCCCGATGCCGGGCCAGCCGACCGACGATCGAACCCCGGATACCTTGCCGGCTCGGGTCGGTCCGATCCGGATCGAAGCCGACACCCCGGTCACGCACGAACACCGAAGCGCCGGACTCGTCCACCTCGGCGTACAGCGAGACCGTGGTGACCTCGGCGTGCTTGGCCGCGTTGACCAGTGCCTCGCGGCTTGCCGCCACCAGCGCATCCAGTGCCGAGTCCAGCCGATGGTCACCCACCACCACAATGTCGACCGCGAGCGCATAGGTGTCTTCGACCTCACCGGCCAGGATGTGCAGGGCAGCGCCGAACTGGCCGTCCGGCACGCCGGTGCCATAGAGCTTGGTGCGCAGCTCGCGTTCCTGGCTGCGAGCCAGCCGGGCTACCTCGCGTGGCTGGTTGGCATTGCGCTGGATCAGCGCGAGGGTCTGCAGCACCGAATCGTGCAGGTGGGCAGCGATATCGGCGCGCTCCTCGTTACGAATGCGCTCCCGGCGCTCGTCGGACAGGTCGCGAACCAGCTTCAGCCACCACGGGCCGGTGATCAGGGCGATTCCGACCACGGTGACCTGCATCGCGGCCAGCCCGACCCCGACTGCTGAGATGCCGGCCCGGGCCAGGATGAAGATCGCGCCGGCCAGCACCAGGCTGACCCCGGCGACGATCCGCAGCCAGCCCACCCGGTCGGTGGCCCCGGCCGACAGCGAGGAGCGCGATAGCCGCCGCCAGCGATCCCGCTCGCTTTCGGATGCCTGCCGCCACAGCAGCGCGCCACCGAAGCAGGCCAGTACCGAGGGCAGGAACCACCAGCCCAGCGGCAGCGTCCGGGTGTTGAAGCCGAGCACCCCGACCGCCGCGATCGCTGCCACCAGATACCCGGCAACCGAGCGGACGGTGCCTTCCGGCTTGGCTTCGGGCGGGGTCGGCAGCACGATCCAGAACGCACCGTAGAGCAGCACGCCCAGGCCGCTGCCGATCGACAGCAGCACGAAGCCGATCCGGACTAGCCGACGCGAGACGCCGAGGTGATCGGCCAGCGCTCCGGCAACTCCGCCCAGCAACCGGCCGGAGACGTTGCGATAGAGCCGCCGCGCGGCCGCCGGCGTGATCGGAACGGGCTGGGTGGTGGTCATGATGGGACCATCATCTCGCGTCGGCACCGGCCCGGGCATCAGGTGAGACCCTGGGTAACGGGAGGCCCGCAAGTTCAGGGGCAGTTCGGGGTAACCACCGATACCGTGCGGCGGTCCCAATAGGCAGGCTGATCGGCATGACAACGATGAGCGATCCCGGCACGGCTGGCCCGCGGCCCGGCTTCAATTCAACGCCGAACAGCCCACGGGCGCTTCGGCGCAGTACTGGCGACCGGATCATTTCCGGGGTGGCCGGCGGTCTCGGTGAGTACTTCGGCGTGGACGCGGTGATCTTCCGGGTGCTGTTCGCGGTGCTCTCCTTCTTCGGCGGAGTAGGGCTGCTCGCTTATGGCCTGGCCTGGCTGCTGATTCCCGAGCCGGGCGTGGGAGTGTCCGCGCTGGACCGGGCAGTGCACCAGTTACGCCTGCGCCGGGTGCCGCCGTGGGTGGTGATCTTCGGCGGTGCGGTGCTGGCCTGGCTGACCTGGTTCTCGTGGTGGGCTCCCGGACCGACCTTCCCGGCAATCATGTTGCTGGCGGTGGTGGCAGTCATCCTGCTGCACCGGCTGGGCAACCGGCCGTCCGAGCCCGCACCGCCACCGCCGTGGCTGGCTACTCCACCGCCGACTACCACCCAGGCGCCTGCCACCCCGCCGCCTGCCACCCCGCCGCCGACCGTCCCGCCACTGTGGCCGCAACCAGCTGAGGCGGGCGACCAGGATCGCGCCGACGCTCCGCAGCCGACCGACGCTAACGCTGACGTCGAGCCGGTCGTCCCGTTCGATGCACCTGCTGTCCCGTTCGATGTCCCGGCCGGCCAACCGACTCGCCAGTTCGACTGGCAGCAACCTGGTTATTCGGGCGCGCCTGCTGCGCCGCTGATCCCGCCGCTGAACGACACCCGACGGTCGATGCAGGCCTGGCTGACCGAGGCCGGCGAGGCGCACCGACGCCGGGTGAGCAGGCGACGGCCGATCAAGATCGCGGTGGGACTCGCGCTGGTTGCGGGCTGGGCCATCGTCGCGCTGCTGGACGCGTTCACCAGGGTGCCGTTCCCGGCCTACCTCTGGGTTGGCCTGATCGTTCTCGGTGCGGGGCTGCTGGCCAGCCTGGTGGCCAGGCGGATGATGCTGTCGTTGCTGATCCCGATGGCGGTACTGGCCCTGATCGCAGTGGCGTTGGGTGGCACCCGGGCAAGCCTGCATGACGGTTCGGGCCAGATCGGCTGGATGCCGAGCTCCGCGAGCCAACTGGTCGATCACCGGCAATTCGCTGGGCAGTCGACGCTGGACCTGACCTCGTTGGCCACACTCACCGAGCCGAAGGCGGTCACCATCACCCAGGCGGCCGGCGAGGTGCGGTTGCTGATCCCGAAGGCGCTGGACGCGACCGTGATTGCCGACGTCCACATCGGTGACATCCGCAACGGCGCCTCGGACCAGACCGGCCAGCATGTCAGCGGGTTGAACGTCCACCTGGAACTGACGCCACCAGCGGGAACGACCGGAGCACCGCTAACCATCCACGTGAACCTGACCAACGGCCACGTCCAGGTCGACCGGGTTTGATCCCGCTAGGCGGTTCGGGACGGTCCGAACCGCCTAGCGGTCTGGGCGCTCATCAGGTGGTGGGTGCGCATCGGGTGGGTGTTCGGTCGGCGGATATTTACCGGACGGGTGTTGGTCGGGTGGGTGCTCGGCCGGTGGATCGTCAGCTGGCAGCCGATCGGTGGGCAGCCGATCGGTGGGCAGCCGATCATCGGGCAGCGGCCATCGCTGCGGCGGCCGGCTGGTGTAGTGCCGGCCGTGCGGGCTGATCCAGTGGGTATCGCCGGTCGTGGGGTCGCGCTGGTTCAGCCAGCCGGCGCGGGTCTTCGCGTTGTGATGCCGCCGGTGCAGCGGCTGAAGGTTGTCCGCGGCGGTGGGCCCGGCCGGATACGGCCGGATGTGATCCAGGTCTGACCGGCGCGCCTGGTGCGTGCAGAACGGAAAAGCGCACTCGCCATCGCGGGCGATCACGTGCTCAGCAAGATGGCGGGGCGGACGGTACCTCGTAGCGCCGTAGTCCATAAGTTGCCCGCTGGCCGGGTCGGTGATCAGCCTGCGCCAGGTGCCGGTGGGGTCATGGGCGAGCTCGCGCGCGTAGTCAGCACTGATCGGGCCATAGTTGTCCAGCCAGCCGGGCTGCTCGTCCAGGCCGGTGAGCGTGTCCAAACCAACGGTGACCTGGATGCTCGGCTCTCGGCCCTGTTCGGTGGGCATCGCGGCCGTGCCGACACCTGCCAGCAGACCGGTGACCAGCGCGTCGGCACGCAACTGGTCCAGGCTGCGCGGATCTTCACGCGGCGCCGAGCGGGCGGCACCGTCCAGCCGGGTGTATACCGCCTGCGCATCAGCGGCGGGCAGTAGGGCCATCAACCAGGCTGTGCCGAGCCCGGCCGGCGCGATCCGGACGTGCCGCTCCGCGATCGAGCGCTCAGTTTGCTGCCGCACCGTGGCCGGGTCCAGTGCGTGCGCGGCCCGCTGCGCGGTGCGGGCCAGCCCAGTGGTGGACTGCTCCCCCGCGTTGCGCAATACCCTTGCTTCATAAGCAGGAAGCAGGCCATCCGGCAGCACGAACGAGGCCTTCACGACCGCGTCGGCCTGCTGCGGAGTGAGTACGCCGTCCGACAGTGCCTCGAACGTCCTTGGCAGCCGGGCCGCAAGCTGTTCGGCGTGCGCCAGCCTGGTGCGGGCCTGCCCGGACGACATCGCCAGCGCCGCGCCGACCTCCTCGACGCACCAGCGATCCGACGAGCGGTCACGGGTCGAGATCAGGGCAAGCAATTCCTGCTCACGGGCAGCCAGCCAGGCCTGCTGCCGGCGCACCGCGATCAACGCATCCACCCGGCCGGGCGCATCCAACCCGTCCAGCTCGATCGAGCCGAGCCGGGCAATCTCGGTCAGGCCGGGAGCCAGCGCGGCCAGCCCCTCGAACACGCTGGGCCCGAGGTCGGTCGCCGGACCGGGATCCTGGCCGCCGACGGTCACCGAACCCAATTCGGACCCAACCACCACCCCGGCCCAGCTATCACGTTCCGGCGGTGGCCCGGTCGGCAGCTCGGCATCCAGCAGGGGCGGCAGGAAGTTCCAGTCCTCAGGATCGAAGTCAGGCGCGGCCACACCTCCACAGTAATAGAACATAGATTCGATTACAAGACGAACCTTAAGGCAAGGCGAATTAAGGCAAGGCGAATGTCATGTCGCTGGACATCGCAAGCGAACCCGGCGATCTCAGTGCGTGCTGGTGATGTGGCTGCTGCCAGCGATGATGAAGTCCTGCGCCAAGCCGGCATCATGCAGGCCCTGGATGGAGTCCTGGGACTGCTGGATGCCGGTATGCGGGATGGTCAGCGGTGCCCGGTTCGGGCCGCCGAAATGTAGGGCTTGTAGACGTCCACGGTGTAGTCGTCCACCCGCTGGCCGTTCATAATAGTCGAGTTTCCGGTTATCCGGTAACGGAAATCATGCATGGCATAGAACCAGTCCGAGCTCTGGGTGCCGTTGAAGGTGCCGTTGCCGGTCCTGATATCGGTGTTGACGTTGTGCCAACCGGAGTCGAACGAACCGGCGCCCGGGGTCTGACCGGCGACGTAGCTGGTCACCGCGTTATTGAGGTTCGGCACGTCCTTCATGATCTGTTGCGGATCAACGGTGGCGTTTGTGCCGGTATTACCAAGGTAATGCTCGAGCATGTCAGCGGCATGGGTCCAGCCCTTGGCCCGAAACGCCGCCGCGACGAGTTCCATCTCGACCTTCACCGCGTAGTCGGTGACCCCGCCGACCGGGTCGCGGTCTTGGGAATCTGCTGCTCGCGCGGCGGGACGCTCGGCGACTGCTGGCCGGCAAAACCGGTGTCAGCGGCCGCCACCGCCGAGTAGAACTGGCTGGCCGCCGCCAGCGCCGCTGCCGGCTCGACCTGGAAGCCGTCCATCGCTTGAGTTGCCATCTGACTTGCCTGCCATCGCCGGAAATGCCGTTCAGCACAGCCTGCCGGGCAGGCTGTGCTGAACATGACGGTGGAATACCCAAATGTCAGGAGCGGACGCCCTGGATCGCGAACCGCTCGACTGCCTGCAGGTGACCGCCGGTCGAGGCGATGAGGGTTAGCACGCCACCGAGCCGCACGGTGAGTTGGCCGCGCCACGGCTGGTTGTCGCCGCCGGCCGGGATCGGCGGCACCGGCTGGCTGACCAGGCCCGCGCTGAGCGAGCGCGCCGACAACCGGATCGACTCGTCCACCCCGGTGAGGTGGCCGCCGACCGTTACCGGTGAGCCGATCATCGAGCCATAGCTGGGGATTTCCAGCGAGAACGTGGTGTCATCGCTGCCCACCACCTCCCACGGGCTCTCGCCGGACTGGCCGTAGCGGACCAGGTGCAGCACCGCCGAGGTGACCGGCGTCCCGTTCGGGTTGCGATAGCCCACGCCGATATGCGCGCCCTGGCCATCGAACCGGCTGCTGGTAACCGTGGTCAGTTCGGTGAAGCCGAGATAGGAGCGGGTGAAATCCAGCGCGGTCTGGGCAGCGTCCAGATGCCATGGCTGCGAGCCCTGGCTGCGGTAGCTGACGATCCACTGGGTTGCCTGCTGGTAGCTACCGAACGGCCAGAGCGGCTGGTAACCGAGGTCGTACTGCGGCGCCGGGTCACCGATCCGCGGTGGGCTGGTCGAGGCGCTGCCGGACGGGCGCGGGCTTGACGATCCTGGGCTCGACGAGATCGGACGGCCCGGGCTGGGAGATTGCGAGACCGGCGGGTTCGTGCCGATGCCGACCGATGGCCGGCCAGGACGGGCCGGCGTGCTGGACAGCGACCGGACCACCACCGTGCTGCCCACCGCGAGCACCGTCACCGCGGCTGCGGCCAGCAGCGGGGCGCTCCAATTCCACCGGTGCCACCGGCCAGCGCCGCTGTGCTGATCGGCAGCTCGTCCGATCGGCGGCGTCGCCGGGCTCAGGTCGGCCTCGGTGAGCTGGCCAGCTCGGGCTCGCAACGCGCTACCGATCAGCGCGTCCAGATCGCTGTCGTTCATCGAGCACCTCCGAGGATGGTCGCGACCGCATCCCGGCCCCGGGAGGCGTTCGACTTGACCGCACCGATCGAGATTCCGAGCGTTGCCGCGATCTCGGCCTCGCCGAGTTCTGCCCAATACCGCAACAGGATCACCTCGCGCTGACGCTCCGGCAGCCGGTCGATGGCGGCCAGCACCGCGCGATGGTCCTCGGCCAGCATGGTGCTGGCATCGGCCGGTTCGGCAGTCAGCGCCTGCTCGTCGGCGAGCGGGTTGCGGCGCACCGTGCGCCGCTGGCGCAGCACCGAGCGGGCCGCGTTCACCACGCTGGTGCGCAGGTAGCCGACCGCGGCCTGCTGGCTGTTCAGCGAGCGCCAGCGCCGGTGCAGCGCCGCGTAGGCGTCCTGCACGATGTCCTCGGCGGTCTCGCGATCATCGACCAGCAGCAGGCCGAGCCGGACCAGTTGCAACCGGTGGCTGCGGTAGAGCCGTTCCACACCTGCGTCGGCTGACTCGTTGCACTCTGCCCCGCGCCGAACGAGCGGGGATGAGTCGGAGTTGCCTGCCGGCATCGTTGCCGTCCTCATGTGGCGCCGCCTCCCTGACCGGACCGCGAACTTGCGGTTCTGAAAACAGAGACGTCTGGTGACGGTGATAGTTGCACTCGCCGCCGGCCGCCGGTAGGGCGTTCGATACCGTCCGGTGATGGACGTCCGGATCGAGCCGATGACCGAGCGGCACGCGGCGCGGGTGCTGGCGATCTATCAGGCCGGCATCGACGACGGCGATGCCACCTTCGAGACCGAGGCGCCCGGCTGGCGGCACTTCGACGAGGCCAGGCTTGCCGAGCACCGGTTCGTCGCATTGGACGGCACCGGCTCGGTGCTTGGCTGGGTGGCTGCCTCAGCAGTGTCGGATCGTTGCGTCTATGCCGGCGTGGTCGAACATTCGGTCTACGTCGACCCGCTCGCGCGCGGCCGAGGGGTGGGTCGAGCGTTGCTGGAAGCACTTATCGCATCGACCGAACCGGCGGGGATCTGGACGATTCAGTCGGGGATCTTTCCGGAGAACGAGGCCAGTGCCGCATTGCATGCCGCCGCCGGCTTTCGGACAGTCGGCCGGCGCGAGCGGATCGGCTGCCAGTACGGCCGGTGGCGTGACGTGCTGCTCATCGAGCGGCGCAGCGCCCAGATCGGCTGAGCTTGCCCTTGACGCGCGTCAGGCCACTACCGTTGCTGGCATGGATTCCGACCGGCTGCTCAGCATCGGCGCGGTCGCGGTGCGGCTGGGCACCACCACCCGCGCACTGCGCCACTACGACCGGCTCGGCCTGTACAAGCCGGCCGTGGTGGACCCCGAGACCGGGCATCGGCTCTATGCCCCAGAGCAACTTGGCGAGCTGGGACTGATCGTCGGGCTACGTGCGGTGGAGCTGCCGCTGGCCGAGATCCGCAGCTGCCTGGACCAGCCAGCCGGAGTGGACCGGGACCGGCACCTCAGCTCGGTATTGCAACGGCATCGGGTGCGGTTAGAGGCCCGGCACTCTCGGATCAGGTACGCGCTGCACCAACTCGACCACATGGATCACCTCACCATCGGAAAGGCATCGAACATGACCAGCAAGGACGGCGGCCTCGACCATCGAGCGCTCGGCATCGAGTTGTTCAACCAGACCTGGACGTTGATGGAAGCCGAGGATCGGACCGTCGAGCAGGACGATGCGATGCTGCACATGGCGCACGCCTCGGCCCACCACTGGCGCAGCCCGGGTTCGGGAGCGACGCCGAACAATTTCGCTCGGAGCGAATGGCAGGTTTCGCGGGTCTACACCGTGTTGCGCCGGCCGGAGCCGGCTGCCTATCACGCCCGCCGGTGCCTGGAGATCTGCCAGGCCAACGGCATCGGTGATTGGGATATCGCTTTCGCCTACGAAGCATTGGCCCGCGCGGCCGGTATCGCCGGTGACGCCGAGACCGCCCGTAGCTGGGCCGATCAGGCCTATGCCGCCGCCGACGACATCGCCAACGAGGAGGAGCGCAAGATGTTGCTGCTCGACCTGGAGACGCTGCCCGGGCTGACCCCGGCCGGCTAGTTTCCGGCTGAGGGTGACTGGACGCCGACTGCACCTGCCCGCCAGCTGACCTTCGCCCGCAGACCGCACTTCTGCCTGGGTGCCGAACTTGCTCGACTACAGGCCGACACGGTGCTCGAGCAGTTGTTGGACGCATTGCCGGCGCTACGGTTGGACCACGATCAGGCCAGCGCACCGAGCGGCCTGGTATTTCGCAAGCCAGCAGCGGTCCTGGCGCACTGGCCCTGACAGCGATTCAGTCCGCGCTTACCCGCTTGCGCAGTGCCGGCCGGGTTGGCTTGGCGGCAAGCTTGGGCAGCAACTGCCCGACGCTCGGGTTCTCGAACACGGTCCTGATCGAGGCCTCGATGCCGAGCGAGCGGCGCATCCGGCCGATGATCCTGGTCGCCTTCAGCGAATTGCAGCCGAGGGCGAAAATGTTGTCGCCCGGATCGACCTGCGCGACCCCGAGCACATCAGCAAACAGCAAACATAGCGCGGCCTGCAGGTCGGCCGGGGCGGCGGCCGGCTCGGCTGGCGGCACAACCGCCGGCTCCGACGGCAAGCCCGGCTGGGACGGCCCAGTCGCGGTTGCCTCAACCGGCGCGACGGCCTGCTGGCGCAGCGAGCCGACCGTCCGATC
>JBDSAN010000329.1:0-15375 GCA_039922115.1 Jatrophihabitantaceae bacterium | reverse complement strand
GGGCAAGCACCGCACCGCTGCGCCGGCCACCGATCACGCCCAGGCCCCGGTCGGCACGGCGCCGGCGGACCGCCAGGTATTCCACGATCCGCTCTTTCACGTCGTCCAGGCCGGCGTGGTCGGCGTCCAGGATCGCGCGTGCCTCAGCAATGTCGTAGGAATCATCGGTGCGGTTGTTCCACGGGATTTCCAGCACTGTGTCCAGCCAGGTCCGAATCCAGCCCACCTCGGGCGACTGGTCCGAGGTCCGCTCCAGCTTGTCCACCTCGGCCAGCGCGGCCTCGGCGACCTTCGCCGGCAGGTCGGCTGCTTCGACCCGGGAGCGGTAATCCTGCTCCTCGGAGGCGGTGGTGCCGTTCAGCTCGGCCAGTTCCTTGCGGATCGCGCCGAGTTGCTGGCGCAGCAGGAATTCCCGCTGCTGCTTGTCCATGCCTTCCTGGACGTCCTTGCGAATGGTCTCGGCGACATCGAGCTCGGCCAGGTGCTCGCGGCTCCAGGTCACCAGCCGGCGCAGCCGCTCGGTGACATCGGCGGTCTCCAGCAGCCAGACCTTCTGCTCGCTGTCCAGGTAGCTGGCATAGCCGGCGATGTCAGCCAGCGCCGCCGGATCGGTGATCGACTGCACCGAATCGACGAACTGGAAGGCGCCTCGCTGCTGCAGGATGCTGACCGCCAGCGCCTTGTATTCCTTGGCTAGTTCACGTACGTCCGCGGCGGGAAGCTCAGCGGTCAGGACGGTCGCCTCGACCCAGAGCGCGGCGCCGGGACCGGTGGTGCCGGTGCCGATCCGGGCCCGGTCGATGCCACGGACTACGGCGGCCTGCTCGCCACCGCGCAGCCGGCCGAGCTGCTCGATCACGCCGACCGTGCCGAAACCCGAGTACTTGCCGTTGAGCCGGGGCACCAGCAGCACCTGCGGCTGAGCCTCCGAATCGGTTCCGCCCATCACGGCAGCCTGAGCGGCTTCCACCGCGGCCCGCACGTCGGAGTCCGACAGCGGTAGCGGCATCACCATGCCCGGTAGCACCACGACGTCGTCCAGCGGCAGCATCGGCAGGGTGAGCGGTTGGGTTGAAGCTGTATCAGCCATCGTCAAATCCTCACGTCAAAGTTGAGTCACTAGCACTCAACCTCGAGGTGAGGGGTTTTGTTTCAGGCTGCTGTTCGCTGTCAGCGAGCACCGCCCGTCCGCCCGGTGCACAACCTCGGAACAGCAACAGCCCGTTCTAACCTCGAAGCCGCTTTGATCGAAATGCGCCTATAGCGCGGCCCGCGCCACTAGAGTGCCGTTCACAGCGCGCGCTAAGCCACAGCGGCCTGCTGACCAAGCCCAACTTTCGACCATGGGGGTCGTCCATGCGTGTTTCTCGTAGGTTCCTCACCGCAGCGGCCGTGGCGCCGCTACTGGCTTCGACGATGGTGGTGCTGACGCCCGGCGTGGCCGAAGCGGCTACCTGTGGCCAGAGCTGGTCGGACAAGGACAAGTCCGGCTCGGGCTTTCCCGCCGGGCCAGGCAGCCCGAGCCAAGTTACTTTGCACAGCGGCATCTACGGCGCCTGCAGCTCACTCGGAAATGTCTACGGCATCAGGCTCTGGTACCACTGCTACCGCTTCAACTCCTACGGCAATAGCTGGACCAACGTTCGGATCGACGGGACGAACGTCAGCGGCTGGGTGTACGACGCCTACCTGAGCAACGGCGGCTCTACCGTCGCCTGCTGATCGGCTACGGCCTGCATTAGGTCAGTGGCCGCCGAGCTGATTGCCGCCCTGGTTGAGCGCGATGCCCAGCCGCAATGCGTCGGCCTGCTCCTCGGTCTTCATGCCGGCGGACTGCTCGAAGCCGGTATAGGACTCGGTGCGCCGGGTCCAGAGGTACAGCCCTGCTAACACGATCAGGAACACGATGAAGCCGACCAACGCCCACGCAGTTCCAGTCATGGCGCCTCCTTCAGGCATTTCAGAAGTTACACCCATTGAGCCGGCCCGATGCCCGATGTGATCTAACAGCTAGCACAGGCGCGATAGCGCCACCGCGCCGGCCGTGGCGACGTTGAGCGAGTCCACCCCGGCCGCCATCGGAATCCGGACCCAACGATCGGCCTTGGCCAGGGCAGCCTCGGTCAGCCCGGGCCCCTCGGCACCCAGCAGCACCGCCCACCGCTCCGGCCGGCTCAGCTGGTTGAGCGGGACCGCCTCGGCTCGTGGCGTCAGCGCCAGCAGCTCGATGCCGCGCTCTACCAGCAGTTGTAGCGAGTCCGGCCAGGGCTGGGGCAACGCCGCGAAGCCGACCGCGAACACGTTGCCCATCGACACCCGGACGCTGCGCCGGTAAAGCGGATCGGCACAGCGCGGATCGAGCAGCACCCCGTCCACCCCGAAGGCCGCGCAGTTGCGAAAGATCGAACCGAGGTTCTCGAAATCGTTGATCGCCTCGCACACCACGAATCGGCCACCTCGGGCCAGCAATTCGCTCGGCTCAACCGCCGGCGGCCGGTCCGCGGCACCGAGCACGCCCCTGGTAACCCGGAAGCCGACCACGTCTGACAGCGTCCACTTGTCGAGCTCATAGACCGGGCAACTCAGCCGGTCGAGCACTGCCGCCAGCTCGGCCAGCTTGGCCGGCACCCCGATGATTGCCCTGATCCGACAAGCAGATCGAGCCATCCGCTCAACCACGTTCTGGCCTTCGGCGATCACGATGCCCCGCCGGTCCGGGCGCACGTCGGCATCGGTCAGGTCGCGAAAATCGGCAAGCCGCTCATCGGACGGATCAGTAATCCGGACGATCTCGCTCACCGGTGGGTGAGCTCGATCCGCTCGCGCAGGTCGGCCAGCCCGAGGTGGTCGCGACGAGCCAGGCCAGCCGCGATCAGCAGCGTTGCCAGCAGGCAGATCAGGCCACCGCCGACCATCCCCCAGCGCGGTCCGAACGCCTCGGCAACCCAACCGACGATCGGTGCGCCGACCGGCGTTCCACCCATGAAGCACAGGATATACAGGCCCATCACCCGGCCACGCATGGTCGGCTCGACACCGAGCTGGACGGTCGAGTTGGCGGCCTGGGCCATCGTGATCATGGCCAGGCCGGCCGGAATCAGCGCCAGCGCGGTGAGCCCGAAACTCGGCATCGCGCCGGCCAGCATCTCGGTCGCGCTGAACGCGATCGCAGCGATGATCAGGAACAACCGGCTCGGTCGCTTGCGGCGGAAGGTCGCAGCCAGCGCGCCGACGGTGGCACCGACCGCCAACGCGGTCGACAGCAGGCCGAACGAATCAGCGCCCCGGTGAAAGACCTGCTTGGCGATCAGGGCAATGGTGATCTGGTAGTTGTAGCCGAACGTCCCGAGAATGAAGATCAGCAGCATCGGCAGCATCAGGTCCGGCCGTCCCCGGACGTAGCGCACCGCATCGCGGTACTGGCCCGGCGCCCGATCGACCGGTGGCGACGGGTAGAGCTCGGAGGTGCGCATCAGCGCCAGCCCGGCCAGCACCCCGATCGTCGAGACCGCGTTGCCCAGAAAGGCCCAACCGGTGCCGTAGGCCGCGATCACGACACCGGCGATGGCCGGCCCAATGATCCGGGCCAGGTTGAAGGTGGTGGAGTTCAGCGCTACCGCATTGGGCAGATCTCGACTGCCCACCATCTCGACCACGAACGATTGGCGGATCGGGGTGTCGATCGCCGAGACCACCCCCAGCACCGCGGCCAGCACCATCACGTGCCAGAGTCGCACCGCCCCGGTCAGTTGCAGGACGCCGAGCAGCAATGCGGCCAGGCCCATCCCGGTCTGGGTGAACAGCAGCAGCCGGCGCTTGTCACCCCGGTCGGCCAGCGCCCCGCCGTACAGCGACAGCAGCAGCGCCGGGCCGAACTGCAGCGCGGTGACCAGGCCGAGCGCGGTACCGGAGTTGGTCAGCTGCAGCACCAACCAATCCTGGGCGACCCGCTGCGCCCAGGTGCCGGTCAGCGAGACGAGCTGGCCGCCGAAATACAGTCGATAGTTGCGAACCTTCAGTGACTGCAGCGGATTGACCCGGCGCCGGCCAGCTGGTGGAACCGGGTCGGGCGGTAGCTGGGCCGGTTCGACGATCGGGGATGCGGTCACTCAGTGCCCAACCGGTCAAGCACCCCGACCGCAGCCCGCAGGATCTTCAAGTCGGCTTCGGAGAAGTCAGCCAGGCGCTGGCTGAGCCACTCGTCACGGGCCCGGGTCTCTTCCGACAGCAGCTCGCGGCCAGACTCGGTGATCGAGATGATCGACTGGCGCCGGTCTTCGGGCTGGGCAGCTCGCTCGACCCAGCCGGCAGCTTCCAGCGATGCCAGGATCTTGGTCATCGACGGCGGTTGCACCCGCTCGACCGAGGCGATCTCGCCCGCGCTGAGCGGGCCGTACTTGCCCACCGTGGCCAGCGCGGACAGCTGGGACAGCGTGACCGCGGTGTTCACCCGCTGCGAGCGCAGCCGGCGAGCGGCGCGCAACAGTGACAGCCTCAGCGCTGAGGCGAGCTCGGTTTGGGTGGTGAGGGCAGGCATATCATTAGCTTAGCTAACAATCTCGGCTGCTGCCAGCCACGCCGACCCCTCCCGCACGCATTCTGCCCAAGGGTCGACTAGGCAGCAGGGTCGACTAGCTGATGTTGAACAGGTGCTTGAGCGGCTCGATGGCGAAGTACAGCGCGAAGAAGGCTGATACCGCCCACATCAACGGGTGCACGGCCCGGCCCTTGCCGACCGCCACCTGCAGCACCACGTAGCTGATGAAGCCAGCGCCGACCCCGTTGGTGATCGAGTAGGTGAACGGCATCAGCACGATCGTCAGGAAGGCCGGCAGCGCCATTTCCAGCGCACCGAAATCAATATTGCGGACCTGGCGCATCATCAGCACGCCGACCACGACCAGCGCCGGGGCAGCCGCCTCGGACGGCACGAACTGCGCCAGCGGCGACAAGAACACCGTCACCAGGAACAGCAGCCCGGTCACCACCGAGGCGAACCCGGTGCGCGCGCCGTCCCCGATGCCGGAGGCCGACTCGACGTAGGTGGTTGCCGATGAGGCACCGGCAGCCCCACCGGCCACCGCGGCCAGCCCGTCGATCAGCAGTACCTGACCGATGCCCGGCAGTTGACCGTCGGCCGGCAGCAACTCGGCCTCCTGCGCCAGGCCGATGGTCGTGCCCATCACGTCGAAGAAGTCGCTGAGCACCAGCGAGAACACGATGACGATGCCGGACACGATGCCGACTGCCGAGAAGCCACCGCCGAGCGAGAAGTGCCCGAGCAGCTTGAAGTCCGGCGCGCCGAAAGATTTGCCTTTGAAGGACGGCACATTCAGCGCCCAGCCTTCTGGGTTGACCACCTTGCCGGTGGCATCGGTCTGCGAGCCGATCTTGCCGACCGCCTCGATGACGATCGCCAGCACGGTAGCGACGACGATGCCGATCAGGATCGCGCCCTTGACCTTGCGGGCCATCAACACCGCGATCAGCAGCACGCCAACCACGAACACCAGGGTGGGCCAGCCGTTGAGGTGCCCGCCGATGCCGATGTCCACCGGGGTTCCGGCGCCCGGCCGGACAAAGCCTGCATCGACCAGGCCGATCAGCGCGATGAACAGCCCGATCCCGACCGCGATCGCGCTCTTGAGCTGGGCCGGGATGGCGTGGAATACCGCGACCCGGAAGCCGGTCAGCACCAGCACGGTGACGACCAGGCCCTCCAGCACCACCATGCCCATCGCGGCAGTCCAGGACATCCGGGTCGCCACCTGAAAGGCGACGAAGGCGTTCAGGCCCAGGCCGGTGGCCAAAGCGAACGGGTAGCGCCCGATGATGCCCATCGCCAGCGTGAGCACGCAGGCCACCAGGGCGGTCACGGCAGCTACCGCGGCCAGCGCCGGCGCCTGCCCACCACCGAGGTAATGACCGTTGGCGTCCTTGACCGTGCCGATGATCAGCGGGTTCAACACCACGATGTAGACCATCGTGACGAAGGTGACCAGGCCGCCGCGAGCCTCTCGGACGAGGGTCGATCCGCGTTCGGTGATCGAGAAGTACCGGTCCAGGCTGCTCACTGCCGGGGTGCTGCTGCTGCGCCGCGCGCTGTCGATTGCCATGTTGCTCCAGATATCAGTCGTGGATTACCGCGAGCTACCGGCGAGGTTTCGGCAGGCGTTTCCGGCCAGCACCAGCCCAACTCGGCAGGACCGTACCGGATCGACACCGGCGATGCCCGCTCGACCGGCCGGACACGCGCGCACGGCAGGAGCCGGGGCCGGCGCACGCTCGACCGGAGCCGGGGTTGGCGCACGCTCGGCCCGAACCGGCCCGGCGTAACCTGCCCAACTGTGACCGCCAGTTCGCCGCCGCCCGCCGAAGCCGGCCAGCCGGGACCCGCAACGCCAGCTGACCCGGTAGCCGTTGACCCGGTGGCTGCCGACCCGGCCGCTGAGGTGGCGGCGCAGATGCTGCGGGTCGAGGCCCGTCCGGTGGTGCTGGTCGGCACCGCGCTGTTCGCGATCAGCTTCATCGTGCTGCTGCCGTTCTGGCACTGGCTGGGCGTCCATCACCATCGGGTCTGGCTGTGGACGGCGCTGGCCGGTGCGGTGCTGGGCCTGGCGGCGCTGCCGCTGATCCGCAAGCACACCGGCGAAGGCCGGCTTGGCTGAGCCCGCGCTGGTCCGGCTCGCCAGCACGCTGAGCATCGCGGCGATGCTGCGAGCCGTTGCCGATTCCACCGAGCTGGACGCCAGCACGCTGGCTTGCCTGGCTGGCCGCTGGCTGGACGGCTCGGTGCTGATCGGCTGGGCCCCGGTCGCTCAACTGCTCGATCAGCCGGTGCCGGCCCGTCCCGGCCGGGCAGTTGTCGAGGCCAGGCCGGCCCTGGTGTTCGGCACCGGCTGGCTCGGCTGGCTGGACTATGCCGGCACATCCTGGTTCGGGCTGTTCGAAACGGTGCTGTGCCACACCGGCACCGGCTGGCAGCTGGAATCGACCCGGCTGGCACCGGCCGAGCTGGCCGAACTTGCCGCAACCATCGAGGCATTGTCGGTGCCGCCGGCCGGACGGGCCCGGCTCCAGGAGCTGACCTGCACCGGTCGGGACGCGCACCTGGCCGCCGTCGAGCAGGCGATCATCGCGATCCGGGCCGGCGAGCTCTATCAGGTCAACGTCTGTGCCCGGTTCACCGGCCGGCTCGACGGTTCACCGGTCGACCTGTTCGAGGCCGGCCTGACCGAGCTCGCGCCGGACTACGCGGCCTTCGTCCGCACCCCGGCCCGAACCGTGGTGAGCATGTCGCCCGAGCTGTTCCTGGACTGCCGGCCGGACGGGACGGTCCGGACCGCCCCGATCAAGGGCACCCGGCAGCGTGGCGCCGGCATCGAGCAGCTGGACGACCCGGCCGCCCTGGACCTGCTGCACTCGACCAAGGACCGCGCCGAGAACGTGATGATCGTGGACCTGATGCGCAATGACCTGTCCCGGGTCTGCCGGCCGGGCAGCGTCCGGGCCGAGCAGCTGCTGACCGTCCGGCCGGCGCCCGGTGTCTGGCACCTGGTCTCGCAGGTGCGCGGCGAGCTCGACCCGGCGGTCGACTGCGCGCAACTGATCGCCGCGAGCTTTCCACCGGGGTCGGTCACCGGCGCCCCGAAACTGCGCGCGCTGGAACTGATCGCCGAGCTGGAATCCCTCGATCGGGGCCTGTTCACCGGCGCCATCGGGCACCTGAGCACGATCACCGGACGGTGCGAATTCAACGTCGCGATCAGGACGTTCGAGATCAGCGGCCAGTCGGTGCAACTGGGCGTCGGCGGTGGCATCACCGCCGATTCGGTACCACTGGACGAGTGGCAAGAATGCCTGATCAAGGCCGCGCCGCTGCTGGCGCTCGGCGGCGCTGATCGGCTCGGGCCGGCTGAGCTGCAACCGGCGCCGGCCGGGGTGGACCTCTCGCGCGGCGTGTTCGAAACGATGCTGGCCCGCGATGGCACGGTGGTGGCGCTGGCTGATCACCTCAACCGGCTGGCCAGCTCATACCTGCAGCTGTACGGCCGGCGGCTGCCGGCCGGGCTGGCCGGGCAGTTGCAAGCCGCGGTAGCCGGCAGGCTGGGGCGGTACCGGATCCGGCTGACCGTCGGCCCGGAGCCGGCCGAGCCGCTGATCGAGGTTGAACCAGCCGGCGCGCCAGCCACCGAGCTGGCGGTGTACCTGCATGCTGGCCGGGGCGGCGATTGGCAGCACAAGTGGGCTGATCGGCGCTGGCTGGCCGCCCAGGAGCGCGCCAGGTTGCCGTTGTTCGTCGATCGGGACGGCTGGCTGGCCGAGACCAGCCGTGGAAACCTGCTGATAGTGCCAGCGCCTGGAGTGCTGCGAACTCCGGTGCTCAGCGAGCAGGTGCTACCCGGCGTCACCCGACGGCGGCTGCTCGATGCTGCCGGCGATCGTGGCTGGCGCATCGAACTCGACCGGATCGCCCTGCCCGACCTGCTCACCGCCCGGCTCGCTGTCAGCACCTCCGCGATCAGCGGCGTGCTCGGCATCGAGTGCGTCGACGAGCATCGGCTCGACCTCGACCGCCAGCTGCTCGGTGAGCTCAGCAGCTGGCTGGACCACTAGCTCGGCAACCACCGGCTCGTCCGTACCAGGCTCGTCCGCGGCAGGATTATCGCCGGCCGGTTCGCTGGCCACGATGTCGAACATCTCGTCCTCATAGACCTCACCGAGCTCGTCCACGGCCGGCTCAGCCACCGTCTCCGAATGCGCGCCGCAGCCGAACTCGACCGACACCACCCGGCCGTCGGCGTTGGCGATCTCGTTGGCGCAGACGCCGAATGCGGCGCTCAGCGACCCGCCCAGCGTGACGAAGAAGCCGCAGCTGCCACAGCTGGCCGGTGCTTGCTTGGCCATCGCGGTGTCCGGGCCTTGCTCGCCGGCGTACCAGCGCTCGGCAGCGTCCTGGCGGCCGTACCGGGACAGCACCCGGATCCGTCCCAGCCCGAGTTCGAAAGCAATTTCCTCAACCTGCGGGTCGTCGCTGGCCAGGTAGCCGGGCACCAGCCGCGGATCGTCGGGCGCGGTCGGCAGCAGGTCACCGGGGCTGAGGTCGCCCGGCTGCAGCCGCTCGCTCCATGGCACCCAGGTCTGGGCCAGCAGCGCGCCGTCGCCGGGCAATAGCACTACCTCGGCCACGGTCGGCTGGCAGTCCGGCGCGCGGACCATGGTGACCGCCCAGTACCAGCCCTGATATCCGGGCAGCGCCGCGGCGAAGGCGTGGGTTGCCGCCAGCGCGCCCTCGGACCGGACGCTCAGGTGCTCACCGACCTGGGTACCGGCCATCTCGACCGCGGCCGCCCGTGCCTGGTCGACCGCGCCGGCGATGACTGGGTCGA
Source organism: Jatrophihabitantaceae bacterium (assembly GCA_039922115.1). GTDB lineage: Bacteria > Actinomycetota > Actinomycetes > Mycobacteriales > Jatrophihabitantaceae > Jatrophihabitans_A. The sequence goes on along the minus strand of JBDSAN010000329.1, from coordinate 5,986 downwards.
CGGCCTGCTGCTCGGTGGGTGCGCTCACCCCGCCATTGTCGCACCCGGCCGGGTCGGGCAGCGTCATAGCCACAATCCGGGCCGACATCCGGGCACGCGGTGGGGCAGGATGGACGGCGTGACAGCAGCAGATGGGTCGGCGCGAGCCGGCGGTGGTGACGCGGCCGAGGCTGATGGCTTTTCCATACCCACCTATCACCACCTGCAGCGGCCGGACCAGCCGGAGCTGGCCGGCACCGGTGCAACCAATGCCGCCGCCGTCGATGCTGCCGCTGCCAGCGCTGACGAGTCCGACCGGCCGGGCCGGGTTGCTCCGCAAGGCACCGGCGGCCTCACCGTCACCCGAGCGGTGGTCGCGCGCGGCCGGTACTTCTCCAAGCTGCTGGCGCACAAGGTCATCACGGCCAGCGAAGCGGACGGGGCTCGCGAATCCGGCCTGACCGCGCTGATCTGGAACCAGGTGATGTCCTACGCGGCCGACGCGATGGTCACCGTCGCGCTGGCCGGCACCGTGTTCTTCTCCGCCCCGTCCGAGGCCCAGCGCGGGAATGTCTTTCTCTACCTGCTGATGACGATGGCGCCGTTCGCGGTGGTGGCGCCGGTGATCGGGCCGGCGCTGGACCGGGTGCAGCACGGCCGGCGCTGGGTGATGGCCGGCACCGCGATCGGACGGGCCGTGCTGGCCGTGGTGATGGCGCTGAACTTCACCGACCTGCTGCTGCTGTTCCCGGCCGCGCTGGGCTCGCTGGTGCTGTCCAAGGCTTACGCGGTAATCCGGTCATCGGCCGCGCCCAGGCTGGTGCCGACCGGCCTGACCCTGGTCGAGGCCAACGCCAGGCTGTCGCTGTTCGGGCTGGCCGCGGCGGTGACCGGCGGCGGCGTGGTCGGGGTCGCGATCAAGCTGACCGGCTCGTACCCGTTCGGACTCTGGATCACCGCGGCGGCGTTCGCGGTGACCGCCGTCTACTCCTTCCGGCTGCCCAAGATCGTCGACGCGCTGCCGCCGTCGGCGGGTTCGGCGGCCGCCCGTCCCGAACCGCGCGCCAAGGCCAACACCTTGCTCGGCAAGCTCGCCGGCTGGACCAAGCGCGGCTTCGCGCCACCGGTCATCGTTGCCCTGCAAGGTGAATCCGCATTGCGCTGGCTGTCCGGCTTTCTCACCCTGTTCCTCGCCTTCTACGTCGAGGCGGTCTCGCACGGCTGGCACGCGGTGGTCAATCTCGGTGCGGTCGGGGCGGCCACCGGGTTGGGCAACTTCGGCGGGACGGCGCTGGGCACCCGGCTGAAGTTGGCCCGTCCGGACCTCATCATTCTGTTCTGCACGGTCGCGGCCGCGATCGGCTGCGTGGCCGGCGCTGCGCTGTTCAGCCTGCCGATCGCGATCGTCGCGATGCTGATCTGCGCGCTGAGTAACGCGCTGTCCAAGCTGTCGCTGGACGCGATCATCCAGCGCGACGTTGCCGAATCACTGCGCTCCTCGGCCTTCGGCAGGTCCGAAACGTTCCTGCAACTGGCCTGGGTGCTCGGGGCCGCGATCGCGTTGCTGCTGCCGGCCAAGAACGGCACGCTCGGCCTTCTGGTCGCGGCCGTGGTGCTGGTCGGGGTGGCGGTGACGATGGTCCTGCACGAGCGGGCGCTCAGGTCACAGCAAGCTAAGCCGGTCCGGCGATGAACCGGGCCGGTCAGTAGCCTCGGCCGGGTGAGAGTCCCGGTCCGGTTGCCCGCCGTCGCGCTGAGCCTGCTCGGCAGCGCCGCGTTGCTGACCGGCTGCGGGCATGCCGAGCCGACCACGATCACCGTGCTCAGTCACGGCAAGTCCACCGCGGTGCGGGCCCAGCCGGCCTGCACCATGCTCAAGGCCGGTGGCTGCAACCCGCAGGCAGACCTGGAGCCGACCATCGAGGCGGTCGGCGGCTCCCAGTTGCAGGTACGGGTGCCCAAGAAGGTGGCCAGCGGCGGTTGGATCGCGACCGCCTACACCTCCGACGGCAAGACCAATACCCCGCTGACCAGTCCGACCGGGGTGTCCACCGGCATCGTGCAGGGCACCAACAGTTACCTGCTGAACGTCCCACCGGCCAGCCAGGGCAGCTACTACCTGCAGGTGACCGCGCTGCGTCCCACCAGCAAGCTCACCAACTGGCTGTGCCTGATCAAGTTCGGCGGTTAGGCCGGTGCCACGCCTGCTGATCGTCACCGCTGTCGCCGCTGAGCGGGCTGCGGTGCTCGCTGGCCGCGACCCGGCAACCGGTGCGGTCACCGGCCAGCAGGTACACCGCTGCCAGACCGGCGCCGGGCTGGTCGATGTCGGCGGCGGCGGGGTGGGCGCGGTGTCGGCGGCGCTCAGCACCGCGGCGCTGCTGGCCGGCGCCTCCTACGATCTGGTGATCTCGGCCGGCATCGGCGGCGGCTTCGCCGGTGTGGAGCTAGGCGCGACCGTGCTGGCCGACCTGGTGGTGCAGGCTGACCTCGGCGCCGAGACCGCCGACGGCGGGTTCAGCTCGCTCACCGAACTGGGCATGGGCCCGGTCGAGCTCGAACCGGATCCGGCGCTCACCGGCCGCCTTGCCGACCGGACCGGCGCCCGGGTCGGCTCGGTGCTCACGGTGGCCACCGTGACCGGCACCGCGGAACGCGCGCAACGGCTGCAGGCCAGCTACCCGAACGCGCTGGCCGAGGCGATGGAAGGTGCCGGGGTCGCCCTGGCCGCGGCCCGGGCCGGCGTGCCGTTCGCCGAGGTCCGGACGATCTCGAACCGGGTCGGTCCGCGCGATCGCTCGTCCTGGCAGCTTCCGGCCGCGCTGGCCGCGCTCAGCGCCACCTTCGAACTGTTGCTCGCCGAACCGCTTCGCTGACCCACTGAATATGAAACTGCGAGGGCCCCGATCGGGAACCCTCGCAGTTGTCATGCCGATGAGTGCGGTCAGCCGTCCAGGTTGTCAGCCACCGCACGTAGCAGGGTGGCCACCTTCCGGCCCTCACCGCGATCGGGGTAATGCCCGCGCCGTAACGAGTTACCGACCTTGTCGAGCAGCTTGATCAGGTCCTCGACGATCGGCGTCATCTCATCGGCCGGTCGCCGGGTCGCCTTGACCACCGAGGGCACCGGATCGAGCAGCCGGACCTGCAGCGCCTGGTTACCCTTGCGTCCCTGCACTACGCCGAACTCGACCCGCTGGCCGGGCTTCAACTCGGCCACCCCGGCCGGCAGCGCGTCCTTGTGCACGAACACGTCAGCACCTTCGTCGTCGGCAAGGAAGCCAAAGCCCTTTTCCGCGTCAAACCACTTCACCTTGCCCGACGGCATGAGTGAACACCCCACTACTCGTGTCAAGAACTGGAAGTACCGCCGCTTACGTCGATACATGCGATTGACGCCCGCACTCGTGCGGACGCCAAGGTGACAGGGTAACCCGCTCGGCAACTCGGGCGCATCAGACTTCGCCCGACATCGCGAACTGGGCCGATCAGCTCACGCTGGCACCAGCCAGCCAGCTGCGGGCCCGCTCGTGCACCTCATCGGGCAGCTCCGGCGCGGCGAGCAGCTTCGGCGCCAGCGACCGGTCGCCGGACAGCGCGCTCATCGTCTGCCGGATCGTCAGACCGTGTGCGGGCCGGTCGAGCACGCTCACCGAATCGCCTGCTCGCAGCTCGCCTTCGGCCAGCACCCGAAGGTAGGCACCCGGTCGATTCGCCTCGGTGAACCGCTTGATCAGCCGGTCGACGCCCCAGTAGGCAGCGAATACCGAGCACGGAATTCGGGGCACGCTGACCTGCAGGATCACCCCGCCGATCCGCCAGCGCTCGCCGATCACCGCACCGCTGACGTCCACGCCGCGCAGCGTCAGGTTCTCCCCCAGCGAGCCCGGCCCGAGCGTGATCGCCAGCTCGCCGGCCAGCTCGGCCTGCCACCACGCGGTGTCCTGCTCGGCGTAGGCGTAGACCGCCTGGTCCAGGCCGCCGTGGTGGGCAGTGTCGCAGATGGAATCGCCGGCCAAGCCGAGCCGGCGAACCGACACCGGCCCGGCAACCGGCCGCTTGTCGATGCCGGTTTTGGCGGGCTTGTCGTCGGTGGCCGCATGCACCGGACGCGCCGGGTTATCGCGCACCCGAGCCAGGTTGACCGAGACGACCGCACCGGTCAGCTGGCCTTGATTCGCTGCTGTCACGCCGCTCAGCTTAGCGACATGGCACACTGGATATTCGGTTCGTCCTGCTGGTCAGCGATCGGGACGGGCCGCCGCCAGAGCAGTCAGCGCAGAACAGTCAGATGGGTGGGCACAGATGGCAGGGACCGTTTCACCACAGAGCCAGCCGTCCGGCAGCTGGGACGAGCTGTACCCGGAGCACCCGGTGAACGAGTTGCTGTCCAACAAGGCCGGCTCGCAGAGCCCGTTCGGCGATGACATCCAGTTCCCGCTACCGGTGACCAGCCTGTACTACAGCCACCCCGGCCCGGACAACCTGCCGAACCGGCCGGCTCGACGCGCGCACGGCAAGCACTGAACCAGCCGTCCGGAACGCCTGCCTCCGATCCCGACCGGACGCCCGCCCTTCCTGAAACCCCCGCGCAGCCAGCCGCACCGCACAACCTGACCGGGTGGCTGGCCAGCCGTTCCGACGCCCAGTTCGTCACGCTGCTGCGCCGCCGTCCCGACCTGGCGTTGCCGGCCCCGGTCGACCTGGCCACGCTCGCTCGCCGGGCCAGCGTCCGGACGTCCATCTCGCGCGCACTGGACGGGCTGGACGCGTTCACGCTGCGCACCCTTGAGGTGATCAGCAGCCTGGAATCGCCGGTGCCGCTGGCCGGTGTCCAGGAATGGTTCAGCCCGCCGAACCGGGCCGCGGTCGAGCAGGCGGTACGCGAACTGCAGGACTGGGCGCTGGTCTGGGGCGCCGACAGCGCGCTGCATCCGGTCGGCGCGGTGCGCGAGGTGCTCGGCCCGTACCCGGCCGGGTTGGGACGCTCCGCGGCGAGCCTGTTCACGGCGGTCAACGACCTGGCGATGGCACCGGTGCTGCGCCGGCTCGGCCTGCCACCCACCGGCCAGCCGCGATCGGGCAGCGCGGCTGCCCAGGCGGTGACCGAACGGCTCGCCGAGCTGATCGCCGACTGCACCGAGGCCGAGCGGGCCATCCTGGACCGGCTGGCCGCCGGGCCGCCGATCGGCGCGGTACGCGATCCGGGTCCGACCGGTACCCCGGCCAACCCTGCCCGGGGGTTGGTCGAGCGTGGCCTGCTGGTGCCGATCGACAACCGGACGGTGGAACTGCCGCGCGAGCTCGCGTTCGCGCTGCGCGAGCAGCCGGCCGGACCGGTCCAGCCGCAACCGCCGGCACTGGAACCGACTGACCGGGGTGCCAGCGTGATCGACGGCGGCGGCACCACGGCGGTGCTCGATACCGTCCGGCTGGTCGAACAGCTGCTGCACGCGCTGGCCGACGAACCGGCCACCCAGTTGCGTTCCGGTGGCCTCGGCGTGCGCGATCTGCGCCGGCTGAGCCGTGGCTTGGACGTGGCCGAGCCGGTCACCGCGCTGCTGGTCGAGCTCGCCTACGAGGCCGGGTTGCTGTCCAGCACCAGCACCAGCACCGTCGACCCGGCCTACCTGCCGACCACCGAGTTCGACAGCTGGCTACGGCTACCGACCGCTGAGCGCTGGGTGCAGCTGGCCGGCAGCTGGCTGATGATAACCCGGCAACCGAGCATGGTCGGGGCCCGCGACGAGCGGGACAAGACCATCGCCGCGTTGTCGTCCGAACTCGAACGGCACAGCGCGCCGGCGCTGCGACTGCAACTGCTGCGGCTGCTGGCCGACCTGGCACCGGGCAGCGCGCCCACCTCCGACGCCGACGTGCTCGCCCAGCTGGCCTGGCGGGCGCCGCGGCGGGCCAGCGCGCACCGCGCCGCCGCTGCCGCGATCCTCACCGAGGCGGCCACCATCGGGCTCACCGGCTACGGCGCGATCACCGGCTACGGCCGGGC
>JBDSAN010000328.1:0-4052 GCA_039922115.1 Jatrophihabitantaceae bacterium | reverse complement strand
AAGCTGCCCAGCACTACCAGCAGTGCCTGATCGTCAGCCAGGACGGCGGCGACCTGGACGGCCAGGCCCGCGCGCTGGCCAGGCTCGCTGAGGCCAGCGCGCATGGCCAGCGGCGCGAGTCGACCGGGCTGGACCTGCAGCAGGCGGCCGGCGACTGACTCGGCGAGTTTCAGCCCAGCCCGGCACCCGCACCGCACTCGGCGCAGCGGTAGGCGTTGCCCGATTCCGGCGCCAGCGCACCATGGCTGACGCAGGCCGGCCGGCCGTCGTGGTCCAGCACCACGTTGCCCAGCCCGACGTCCCAGCCACCTTCCAGCTCGTGCAGCCGTGGGCCGACCGGCCGGGCCAGTTGCCGGGCGCGCTGCATCGCGCGCAAGGTCGCCACCGCCGCCGCGAAGGACGGTGATTCCGGCGACCAGCCGTCCAGCGCTTGCGCCGGCAGGTCGACCTCGTCCTCGCGCAGTCTGGCCACCAGCGCCCGCTCGGCGCCACCGGGTAGCACGAAGGTGAGCGAGTAGCAGCCGGGTTCGGTCAGCGCCTCGACCTTGCTGAGCTGAGGTTCCACGTTGGCCACCCTTCCGCTTCTGCGGCAAACCCACCACTTGAAACGGTCAACCCGTCACGCGGGCGCCGGCAGGGGGCCTTCGACCCGGCGGGCCGGCACGCCGGATCGGATGTCACTCGATGTTTGCGCAAAGGGTGCGCTCCGGTCACCGTGGCAGGCTAGAACGAGATGGTGGACGCAACCTCGATCGCCAAGCAGCTGCTCGAATCCATCCCCGCCAACCAGTTGATCGGACTGCAGGTGCATTCGGCCTGCGACGGCAGCGCCCTGGTCGGCCTGTCCGTGCAACCTAACCTGACCAACGTGATCGGCTCGCTGCACTCCGGTGGGCTGATCAGCTTGGCCGACGCGGCAGGCTTGGCAGCGGTGCTGTCGGTGGCCACCGAGCCCAGGCAGCTGATGGGTATCACCCCGCTCGGCAGCGATGCTGACCTCACCTTCTTCAGCCCCGCGCGTGGCGAGCTGGCCGCCCATTGCGTACTCGATGATCCGGCCCGGGAACAAGTCGAGGCGCTGCTGAACGAGCGGGTGCAGAAGGTTGCGCTGATGACCGATGCCGAGATCACCGACGAATCCGGAGCTGTCGTGTGCACCGGCCGGTTTCGCTGGCGGATTCGGCGGAGCAAGCAGCTGAGCGCGGCCATCGCCTGAGCCGCTCAGCCCCGCCGGGCGGCGCCGGTGCCGGCGCTGTCGATTCGCCGGCTGCTCGCTCGTCGTCAAGGTGTAGCTATCCAGCAGCCGGCCGCCGCGGGGCTGTCGGCCAGTCAGAGAAGAGTCATCATGGCGAAGTTCGTGTACCTGTACTCCGGTGGGCAGATGGCTGAGACCCCGGCGGCGCAGGAGGAAGCGATGCAGGCCTGGGGTGCCTGGTTCGGCACGCTCGGCGCGAGCGTCAGCGACATGGGTAACCCGTTCGGCGGGTCGGTGACGGTCAAGGACGGCGGCCCGGCCGGCACCGGCGCCGCCAACCTCGGCGGCTACTCGATCATCGAGGCCGGCTCGCTGGACGAGGCCGCGGCCAAGGCCAGCGGCTGCCCGGTGCTGAGCAGTGGCGGCACGGTCGAGGTGTACGAAGCCATCCCGATGTGAGCCATGCCGAGGTGAAGCCGGAGCGGGCCGATATCACCGGCCCGCTCTGGCTTGCGTGACCATCGGCTCGCGTGACCATCGGCTTGCATGACCATCGGCATGCATGACCATCGGCATGGTCACCTCCGGCGCGATGAACCTTCTCGCCTTCGGACGGCTACCCGCTTGACGTGAGTAGACAGGTCTGTCTAAACTCGCAGGACGCCAGACAGACTTGTCTACTCAATCAGCGACCGGACGCCCGACGAAAGAAGTGTCATGACCGCCACCGTCCTACGGTCCAGCCCGCCAGCATCGAGCGCCAGCCGCCGGGCGCTACCGGCAGCGGCCGCGTTCTACCTGCTTGCCTCGATCATCGTTTCGTTCCTGGCCGCATCCAGCGCTCCGACCCCGATCTACGCGCTGTATCAGGCAGAATGGCGCTTCACCCCGATCACCACCACGGTCGTGTTCGGCATCTATGCCCTCGCCGTGCTGGTCGCGCTGCTCACCCTGGGCAAGCTGTCCGACCATCTCGGACGCCGGCCGATCCTGCTGGCGGCCATCGCCGGTCAGGCGCTGGCGATGATCATCTTTCTCACTGCGGACGGTGTCACCGCGCTGCTGGTGGCCCGGGTCATTCAAGGCATCGCCACCGGCGCGGCAGTCGGCGCGGTCGGCGCTGGCCTGCTCGACCTGGACCGCAACCGGGGCACCCTCGCCAACGCGGTGGCGCCCGGTATCGGCACCGGAACCGGCGCGATCGTGTCCGCGCTGGTCGTGCAGTTCTTGCCGTCCCCCACCAAGTTGATTTATGCCGTGTTGCTAGGGGTGTTCGCGATTCAAGCGATCGGCGTGACGCTGATGGCCGAGACCGTCACGGCCAAGCCCGGCGCGCTGGCCACCCTGGTGCCAGAGATTCGGCTGCCGCGCCCGGTGCGGGCACCGATGCTCGCCGCCGCGCCGGTGCTGTTCTCGGTCTGGGCGCTGGCCGGCTTCTACGGCTCGCTCGGGCCGGCACTGACCCGGCAACTCACCGGCTCGACCTCGGTGCTGTTCGGCGGCCTCAGCCTGTTCCTGCTCGCCGCAGTCGCCGCCGTGGCAGTCGCGGTGCTGCGCAACACGCCGGCTCGGCTGGTGATGCTCACCGGAACCGGCACCCTGATTCTCGGCGTCAGCATCACCCTGATCGCGATCAGCGCCGGGTCGCTGGCCTGGTTCCTGATCGGCACCGCGGTCGCGGGTGTCGGCTTCGGCGCCGGCTTCCAGGGCGGCATTCGAACCGTGCTGCCGCTGGCCGCCGCGCATGAACGATCCGGCGTGCTCTCGCTGCTCTACGTCGTTTCCTACGCCGGGATGGGCGGCCCGGCGGTGCTGGCCGGCGTCCTGGTCGTGCACGATGGCGGCCTGCTGCGGACCGCGCACGAGTACGGCATCGCGGTGATCGTGTTGGCCGGTGCGGCCCTGCTCGCGCTGATCAGGCCCAGCTTCACACGAAGCAGGCATAGCATAGACAGAGCTGTCTGAGGAGGCGATGATCGTGGCTACCGAAACCGCTGCCCGGCCCTCGGCGCGCGAACGGTTACTGGCCGCTGCCGACGAGCTGTTCTACGCCGAAGGGGTGCAGACGGTCGGCATCGACCGGATCATCGAGCACGCCGGGGTGGCCAAGGCATCGCTGTATAACACCTTTGGCAGCAAGGAAGAACTCGTTCGGGCCTACCTCGCCAACCGGCGCGACCGGTCGACCGGACGGATCAGCCGAGCGATCGAGGGCGTCCAGGGCCCGCGCGCGAAGCTGCTGGCCATCTTCGACGCTCAGGCTGAACTGGCCGCCAGCCCCGGCTACCGAGGCTGCGCGTTCGTCGCCGCCAGTGCGGAGGCGCGGGCCGGTGGCTGCGTGGAGCAGGCAACCGATGACTACCGCGCCTGGATCCGCGCCCTGTTCCTCGACCTGGCCGAGCAGGCCGGCGCCGATGACCCAGCTGCCCTCGGCAGTCAGCTGAACCTGCTCTATGACGGCGCCACCCTGTCGGCCCGGATGGATCGCGATCCGACCGCGCCGATCACCGCGAAGGCTGCCGCCACCGCCCTGCTCGATGCGGCCATCAAGCCGTCCGGCCGCCGCAGCTAGTCCTCCCCAACAGCATGGGCTGGGCGGGCCGGAGCCTATCCCAGATTTCAGCCGGATTCTGGCAGTGTGGCCAATGCCGGCGAAGCTCAGCCCACCGCCTGCAGCAGCCGGTGAACCGCTTGCTCGGTGGCTGCTCGCCCGGCACGCAGGTAGCTACGCGGATCGACTCCTGAGTCCTCGGCCAGCGCGGCCCTGATCGCGCCGGTGAAAGCGACGTTGAGCAGCGTCCCGACGTTGATCTTGACGATGCCGTTGCCGGCCGCGGCGCGCAGCTCGTCATCCGGG
>JBDSAN010000327.1:0-3294 GCA_039922115.1 Jatrophihabitantaceae bacterium | reverse complement strand
GACCAGCCGGATGGGCAACGAGGCGCAGTTCAAGTCGATGGTGCAGACCTGCCGCGACGCCGGGGTCAAGGTCATCGTGGACGCGGTAATCAACCACATGACCGGCCAGGGCAACGTCTCCTACGGCGGGGTCAGCTACACCAAGTACAACTACACCGGCCTGTACGGGCCGAGCGACTTCCATGGCCCGTCCGGGCAATGCCCCAGTGCTAGCGGCAACATCGATGACTTCAACAACTACACCCAGGTCTTCAAGTGCGAGCTGGTATCGCTGTCCGACCTGCGCACCGAGGATCCAACCGTCCAGGCCAAGCTCGCCGGCTACCTGAACAAGCTTATTTCCTATGGCGTTTCCGGCTTCCGGGTGGACGCGGCCAAGCACATCGGCCAGACCGACCTGGCCGCCATCGAAGCTCGGTTGCACCGCACCGTGGACGGGGAGCGTCCCTACCTCGCGCTCGAGGTCGGCACCGGTAGCCCCGGTCGGATCTCGCCGTTCGCGTTCACCGGGGTCGGCAATGTGCTCGGCTTCGACTTCGCCAGCCAGCTGGAATCGGCGTTCAAGAGCTACACCAACCCGGCCGGTGGCAACATCGGCGATCTGAAGGGCCTCGGCGAGCAGGCCGGCCTGCTGCCCAGCGACAAGTCCTACGCCTTCGTCGAGAACCACGACACCGAGCGCAACGGCTCGACCCTGAGCTACAAGGACGGGGCGGCCAACACGCTGGCCACCGAGTTCATGCTGGCCTACGGCTACGGCACGCCCGTGGTCTACGCCGGCTTCAACTTCGTGACCGGCGATGACTCGCCGCCGGCCACCGCGAATGGCTTCGTCACCGACACCACCTGCGGCACCGGCTGGGAATGCACCGACCGGATCACGGGGGTGGCCAACCTGGTGGCCTGGCACAACGCGGCCGGGGACGCTCCGGTGACCAACTGGTACGACGACGGCACCAACCTGATCTCGTTCAGCCGCGACCACAAGGCCTGGATCTCGATCAACGCCGAGACCACCGCGCAGACCCACACCTTCAACACCGGGCTGCCGGCCGGCAAGTACTGCGATGTCATCCATGGTTCGGTCTCGCACGGTTCCTGCTCCGGCCCGACCGTCACCGTCGACCACCATGGCCTGGCCACCGTCACCGTCCCGGCCAAGGATTCGGTAGCCATCTACCGCAGCTAGCTCCCCTCCCGCCGCTGACGCATTGTGTGGCCAGGTTGCTCACGACACGCCGATCCGGCCGAGCAACCTGGCCGCACAATGGCGATTCAGAACAGCAGGAACTTGATGAGGGCGGCCAGCCCGACCACGACGATCACCGCGCGCAGCGCCGGCGCCGGCAGTCGCCGTCCGACCACCGCGCCCAGCTGGCCACCGAAGGCCGAGGACACCGCGATGATGGCGGCGTAAGTCCAGTTCGGGTGCGCCAGCACGATGAACAGCACGGCTGCGATCAGATTCACCAGCAGCGACAGGACGTTCTTCACCGCGTTGACCCGCTGCAGGTTGCTGTCCAGCAGCGCGCCGAGCATGGCGACCAGCAGGACGCCCTGTGCCGCGCCGAAGTAGCCGCCGTACACCCCGGTCAGCAGCACCAGCACCCACAGCAGCACCGGATGCCGGCCGGTGGCGCCCTCGGCCGTCCCGGCCTGATCGGCGCCCACGTACCGCCGGGACAGCCGGGGCTGAGCCACCACCAGCACCAGCGCGAGCACGATCAGGATCGGCACCACGGCCTTGAACACCCCGGCCGGCAGCACCAGCAGCAGGGACGCGCCGAACACCCCGCCGAGCAAGGACGCCAGCCCGAGCCGGCGCAACCGATCCCGCTGGCCGGCCAGCTCCCGGCGGTAGCCGTACACCCCGCTGAAGCCGCCCGGCACCAGGCCGATGGTGTTGCTGACGTTGGCGGTGACCGGCGGGACGCCCAGGGACAGCAGCACCGGAAAGGTGATCAGCGTCCCGGATCCGACCACGGTGTTGATCGTCCCGGCCGCCAGACCGGCCACCGCGACCGCAGCCACACCGCCGAGAGAAGTCACCCGGTCCACCGTAGTGGTGGGTTCAACCGGCCAGGCAGTTGACCAGCGCAGCCTGCCGCCGGGTCATGGGCAAGTCAGCGCGGCGCATCGGCCTCTAGCCGGCCAGCATCGGGACGTCCAGCAGCCGCGCCGGGATGCCGAAACCGTCGATCAGGCTGAGCGCGTGCGGGCGCAACTGCCGGCACAGCTCGTTGACTTCACCGGCCAGCAGCTTGGTCCGTTGCGCCGAAAGCCGGCCGTGCTCGATGTACCAGGCCCGCTCAGCTTCGATGGTGCTCAGCGCGAACAGGTCGCACAGCTGCCCGAGCAACGCCGCCACCGCCGGGTCGGCGCACGCGTCGATACCGGCCACGAACGCCTCCAGCAGCAGCGTGTCGATGTGCGCGCGGGCGGTGGCGAGCAGGTGATCCTGGCAGCTGTTGAACACCTCGAACGGGTCGTCGGCGCCAGCCGCCTTGCGCAGCCGCCGGGCCAGGCCCTCCAGCAGGTGCCGGGCGCGGAAGTCGAACAGCGAGATCTGCCAGCCCCGATCGGTCCATTCGGCCTCATCATCGCGAGCCGCGGCAGCCTGCAACCGGGCGATCAGCGGCCGCGCGGCGGTGCGCTCAAGCACCGTCCCGACCGCCTGGCCGGCGACGAACCTGATCGTGCCCAGCACGTCCAGCTCACCGAAGTGATCCCGGTAGCTGGTCAGCAGCTCCTTGGCCACCAGCTGCAACAGCACCGTGTTGTCACCTTCGAAGGTGGTGAACACATCGGTGTCGGCCTTCAGGCCGGGCAGCCGGTTCTCGCTCAGGTAGCCGGCACCGCCGCATGCTTCCCGGCAGGTCTGAATGGTCTGGGTGGCGTGCCAGGTGGCGACCACCTTCACGCCGGCCGCGCGAGCCTCCAGCTCGCGGCGCGCCTCGTCGACGGTGCCGGTATCGGCGAACACCTCGTGCAGGGTTTCCACCAGTTCGGCCTGGGCGAAGTGCAGCGCGTAGCTCTTGGCCAGGGCTGGTAGCAGCTTGCGCTGGTGGGCCAGGTAATCGGCCAGCCGGACCTCATCGGCACGGCCCGGGGCCGAGAACTGGCCACGCTGCTCGGCATAGTTCAGCGCGATCCCGAGAGCCACCTTGGTGGCTGCTCCGGCGCCGCCGGCCACGCTGATCCGGCCCTGGATCAGGGTGCCGAGCATGGTGAAGAAACGCTTGGTGGGGTTCTCGATCGGGGTGCGGTAGCTGCCGTCGGCCTCGACGTCGCCGT
>JBDSAN010000326.1:0-2977 GCA_039922115.1 Jatrophihabitantaceae bacterium | reverse complement strand
ATCAAGGCGTCCCGGTACCCGTCGCCCGTGTCTTTGAAGGGCCGACGTTCCTCCATCGCCCAGCCAAGAAGCCGGTAGTGCTCGATCTTGGGAAGGGGTGCGATCACCACGGCGTGGTCCGTTAGCTCTTTGCGGAGCCACGATTCATAGGCAGTGGCCTCTTCACGGACAGCCTTACGTAGGCCGCTTACTGAATCTTGGAGATTCACCCCGAGAGGTCGAAACGCGTCCTGCGCGGCTACGAAGCTGTCGATGCCGTCCTTGCTCGCTTTGCTCACGGCCCGCTTAAAGTGACGGATCGTTTCCCTTAGAACGACCTCAGGGATCACGACTCGGACGAGATCATCGTCGCTGTACGCGAGTAAGCGCCGCCAGTCAGTGCCGGTGAGGTGCCCCGCCTTGAACATCTCGGTTGTGTCTAGTACGACAAGGGGCGGGATAGGAGCCGACTCGGTCATCTAACGCCCCAAGTCGGCTGCGGGCTAGCGCACATGATTCGTACGGTACGGGACGCCGTCTAAGCGTCGTGGTTTGCTCGCCTTGTGTGCCTGCCACCACCACTTTGATAGGAGGCGCTTCGCGGGCGCCGACATGTCGCCGCGACCAGATTGAGTGTGCCCGGGCGACTGACCGGCCGGGCTAGTGTTGTCCTTGTTCCCGGAAGATCGGGCCGGCCACCTGGAACAGCTCACCACGGGGCTGGTTGAGGTAATTCGACACGCCCGTCGACTCCGGCTTGTGCCAGACCAGCTGCTCGAGCGCCTGGGCGAAATATAGCGACGGATCATGGACGGGGACCGGGCAGAAGACCGATACCTCCTGCCAGCCCAGCCACATTGCGTTCGTCGCTGTCCGAATGTCATCGGCGCTGGGTCCCCGACCTGCCTCCCGAAGCTCGGCCAGGCGCTCCACAGTCTTCGCCGCGGTCAGAAACTGCCGAAAGACGGAAATAGCCAGAGCATTGACCCGCCCTGTCGTCTCATGTGCGAGCCTTCGGCGCTCAACCACTCCCGCCCGCCACTGAGCTGCGGCGGTGCCAAGGGAGCCAAGGACGGCGCCCGCAAGCGCAAATACTCCCGCAGTGATGTCTGCCGCCATGCGCAGCAACCTACCTCCCCTGTTTCCGCGAATCGCTCTGACCTGCCCACCGAGGAGCCGGGGTAGGCCCGCAGCAGGGTGTGGCCAGCGGCTCCGACGCAGCTAATCGACGCGCGACGTTAGCGCGGCACTCGGCGGCTGAATCTGGTGGTCTCGTCGGTTACCTCGCAGGCTGTGACGCGACGCGTTGATACGGCACCTCGTCGACGACAGACCCCATCCTTACTCAGGGCGATATTCCGTTGGCGTGAAGCGGTGCTCTCTGGTTACCTCGCCAGCGCTGATCGGCCTGACCGCTGCAGCGATCCGTGCAGCAAACCCATACGTTCACCAGCTCCTCCGTTAGCGTCGTGCGGGTTCGGGCACCCCGCAGGTGCGGAGTAAGTCCATCAGCCGGTTGAGGATGGCGTCCAAGCCGCTCCAGTCCTGGGTGGCGACGAGAGTGGGATCCCGACGGGCCGCGATGACCTTCGCCCGGAACGCCTTGTGCACAGCTCCCTTGTTCGCAACCTCGCCCTGGTAAGCGTTGAGAGCCGGGATGTGTGTCCTCCATACGACCGGGCGCAGGTTGGTCGTGGCTGCGTCGGTTAGGACATCGGCTCCGAGGTATATCTCGACGGAGCTGGCGAGGCCGTTGACGTTGCCGGTGTGCGGTCCGGTAGGTCCGGTCGAGGGGTAGGACATCGCCAACTCGATCTCCGGGTAGTGATCAATTACGTAGTGGCTGGGTAACGAGACTCCGCGAAGGCTGCGAAAGGCCTCCCGAGCGGCCGTGTCGTTGTCGAGCAGGACGATCACGCGGTTGTTGACGCCGGCAGCGGCCAGCGACTTAACCGTACTTAGGGCGACGGATGCGCCTCCAGGCACGGATCCGAAGTCGTAGAACCTGATGAAGTTGGCTAGGTGCGGGCGCCGGATCTCGATAGCTGCCTGGAGAAATTCTGCGTCGTTGTTGCCTTCGGTGATGACAATTGCGGGTGCTTCGTTGAGAAGCATGCGGCTGAACATGATCGTGGCTGCCGCCTGCGGGTCGAAGTTGTCGGCCACCAGGCATCCGCCTTGCTCGAGGTCGGTCAGATCAAGTAAGACCTCATTATCGGGATCGCTGGCCTCGAGAAGTGCCCTCAGAAGCCAGCGGGCATCGAAGTTCCCCAAAGCTCCATGAGAGGCTCAAGCTTGGTGTAATCGCCCCAGGCATGTTCGAACGGCTCGTAGGCGGGAAGGGCGACTTTGACGCGTTGGACCCACTCGTCGAACGTCAAGCCGCGGATCTCGGCAATGACAGCCTCAACGTTGTCTGCGCCCCATACCTCGGAGCCCCACAACTCGAGCTGCTCAATCTCCTCATCGACGGCGTGCTGCAGGCAACTGTCAAGATCGGCTGCAGCAATGCCGAGCGCGTCGAGGCGGTCTGCGAGCACCTTCGCGGTGGCGGTCAGGACCAGCGTGGGGGTTGCGTACGGGCCGTTATCGGTGTCCTCGATCGGGGTACGGGTGACGTCATCGCGCGTGAAGAGGAACAGGAACGTCGGGTCGACCGCGCTCTTCCAGTGAAAAAGGTTCTGGCCGCCGACCCGGAGACTTGCCCAACTACCCACGCGGTAACAGTAAGGCGCGACGCGAGGTTCCACGGCTTAGTTGTCGAAGTTGCGGAAGCCGTGGGGCAGGGCCAGGCGTCGGGTTTCTCGATGAGCAGGTGACCGCTTCGGTGCCGCCGTTGGATACGCCGCTGGTGTCGAAGTAGGCCAGCACCTGCTGGCGCAGCGTGCGACCAAGGCGGGCGACCTCGGGGATTGAGCAGCTGGGGAAGGAGACGATGGCCTTCTCCGCGATCCGGCACCCAGCCGCGCCTTTGGTCGCATGGTCCTGCCAACTCGCC
>JBDSAN010000325.1:0-3840 GCA_039922115.1 Jatrophihabitantaceae bacterium | reverse complement strand
CCGGAAGGTTTCGTCTCCTGGACCAAGGCAACCCACGACCGGTTGCTGGCCGCCGAGCCGGAACCGCTCGGTTCGCACTTCGTGGTAACCCATTCGATGTTGCTCAATGTGCTTGCCCGGCCAGGTGATCCGGTAGCGGCGATGCGCTCGCTGCTGACCGACAACCACGAACCGGCCCGAGCCCAGCGCCGGCACGTGCGCACCGCCATCCAGGCCTACCGGTCGCTGCTCACTGCCGGCGTGGTGCGCCGGCTGCCGGAACCGGACGCTGACGGCCGGCAGGTCAGCCTGACCGTCGACCTGCCACCGAACTTCGCGCTCAACCAGCCGCTATCCACCTTTGCGCTGGCTGCCATCGAACTGCTTGACACCGAGTCGGAAACCTTCGCCCTGGACGTCCTGTCGGTGATCGAGTCGACGATCGAGAACCCGCGCCAGATCCTGTCCGCGCAACTGCACAAGGCCCGCGGCGAGGTCGTCGCGCAGCTCAAAGCCGAAGGTGTCGAGTACGACGAGCGAATCGAGTTGCTCGACCAAGTCAGCTACCCGCAACCGCTGGCCGAGCTACTGGACGCCGCGTTTGCCATGTACTGCAAAGGGCATCCGTGGCTGATCGGACATCAGCTCTCGCCCAAGTCGATCGTGCGCGACCTGTGGGAGCGGGCGATGACTTTCGGCGAGTACGTCTCGTTCTACGGACTGAACCGATCCGAGGGCCTGGTGCTGCGGTATCTGAGCGACGTCTACCGGGCATTGCGGGCCGGGGTTCCATCCGCCGCGCGGACCGAGCCGGTGGAGGATCTGACCGTCTGGCTCGGCGAGTTGGTACATCAGGTCGATTCGAGCCTGCTCGATGAGTGGGAGCAGTTGACCAGCCCGGAACCGGACCGGCCGCGCGCCGAGTTGAGCCCACCGACCCGGCCGCTGACCGCCAACGTGCGGGCGTTCACGGTGCTGGTCCGCAATGCATTGTTCCGCCGGGTGGAGCTGGCCGCTCATCACCGCTACTTCGAACTCGGCGAGTTGGACGCGGATTCCGGCTGGGACGCCGAGGCGTGGCGCGAGGCACTGGCCGGCTACTTCGCCGAGTACGACCGGATCGGCATCGGCGCCAACGCGCGCGGAGCCGCCCTGTTCCAGGTCGGCGTGGAACCAGACCGGTGGCAGGTGCGCCAGATCTTCGACGACCCGGCCGACGATCACGATTGGGCGATCAGCGCGACGGTGGATCTGGCCGCCAGCGACGAGGCCGGCGAGGCGATCATCGAATTGACTGCGGTGGGCCCGGCCTGATCGGCCATCATCCGTACGAGAGGCGATCTTGCGCGATCGCTGGCACAGTGAGCGATATGGCAGAAGGTTCCGGCGGGATCGCCTCCGCGGCTGGCTGGCGGAGATGGCTTTATACGGCTCATCCGGCGGGTCATGGACTGTCCATCACAAAGGTCCATGGAGAGCAGTATCTCGACGAATACGACTGAACCAGCAATCACTTCTAGTGATGACTCCGGTCTCGCAGAGTAATTCTTGCTGCTCGAGCCGTCCAGCAAGCTTGGCGAATCACCTAAAACGGCCCACCTAACGTCACGGGTTGATGTTTAATTTACGTAAAGGGTTCACGCGCCCACCGGTGAGCCGATACCGTCCGATCCCATCGGTTGCTCCCGACACAGGAGGTTCATTGGGTACCTGTGGCACCGAGTCGGAAGCCGCCGGCCTGCTGACTTGGACGCGCACCATCGATCGTGCGCTCGTGCATCGTGACGCCATCGCAGAGGTACTGCTCACCGATCTCATCAAGGTGAGCCCGATCGAGTTCCTCGTTGCAGCGCAATGGCCACGTTCCCATCGGGTATATCGGCCAGATCGAACAGGCCGACACGACCCGATGCTGATCCTGGAGACTGTCCGACAAGTTGGCCTGGCCGTCTCGCACTTCGGCTTCGGTGTCACCTTCGAGCGACAATCAGTAATGAACAACGTCGGATTCCGGCTCAATCCTGACAACGAGCCGCGCGCGGTCGAGTCCGCAACGAACCTGGTCATCGCGGTCCGCTGCCTGGATATCGTCCGCCGCGGGACGGAGTTGCGCAGCATGACCGTCGAGTTGCGATTTGCGGCCGATGGCGCGAAATTCGCGATCGGCACCGGTCGGATCAGCTGGCTGTCCCGGCAGACCTACACCGCGTTACGGCACCGCTCTGGTCGTCGGGCAGCCGAGGATCGGCTTTTGAACAAGGGCAATATTGGCAAGCCGGTAGTGCTGGCAACCAGCGTGCGCGGTGCCGAGGACAGCCTGATCGAGGCCGGCGGTGACGCGGGCGGCAAGTCGCGGCGGATGGTCGTCCCACTCGATCATCCCGTCTATTTCGACCACGCACTCGATCATGCGCCAGGCATGGTGCTGATCGATGCCGCCTGGCAGGCCGTTTCAGAGTTGCGTGGCGACGATGCCCGGCTCGTCTCCTGTCTGATGCAATGCCCGACATTTACCGAACTCGGCCTGGAAACCAGTATCGAACTCGCGCTGACCTCAGCCGACACCACCGAATTCTCGGTTGAGCAAGCCGGCCGCCAGACTGCCTCCGGGACGTTTCGGGTGGCGGTCTAGCTGGTGCCGCCACCGCCGGCCGAGCTAGTGGGCGGCACCATTGAGCGCCGCCCGATCGGCACGCGCGTACTCGCGCCGGACGGCGGTGCGCACCCGCCGGACGGTGCGCTGGGTGCTCGGCCAGTCGGCGTTGGCAGCCAGGCCAACCAGGAACACCCGCCAGAACTCGTCCAATCGGGCCTCGAGGTCGCGCCGGCCGGTCAGCATCTCGGACACGTGCTGGACGCCGAAGAAGCCGCCGACCAGCGCCCGGGCCGCGGCGGCCGGCATCACGCCGGGTAGCAGCAGGCCGTCCCGGCGGGCCTGGCCGAACATCGCCTGCAACTGCCCGATCCAGCCGACGAACGGGGTCGGCATGTCGGCGTTGACCAGCCCGCGCTCAAACGACAGCCGGACGCCGGCGGTGACCAGCACGTCATCGCGGAAGCGGGCGCCGACCTCGTAGGTGAGCGCCACGATGCCGGTCAGCGAATCGGGGGAATTGCGGATGACCGCCTCGACCATCGGCGGCCACTGGGCAAACTGCTCCTCGACGATCGCGACCGCGAGCGCTTCCTTGCTCGGAAAGTGGAAGTACACCGCACCCTTGGTGACACCGGCAGCATCGACGATGTCGTTCATGCTCGCAGCCAGGAACCCGGTACGGGCGAATACTTCGGCAGCGGCGCTGAGGACCCGTCCTCGCGTCAATACCGCACGCTGCTGCATTGCCACAGATGTCGCCCTCTCCACGGCGGGATTGGCAAAGTCTAGCGGTACCGCGCAGGGCCGCGCGCTAGGAGAAATATGACCAGTTCGCCCGAGTCGTAAAAGACCGCGCGGTCGGTTTACTTTTTTCCGACAGCCAGTTAACCTAGTTCTAGCGGCGCGCGGAGTCAGGTCAACTCCTGCAGCGCCGCGTCAACTTTTGTAAGGCCAAACTCCCCCGCTGAGCAACGTCCAGCTGGGGCAACTCCAGCCATTCAGACATTCTTCACAGGTAGAAGTCGGACAAAAGTTTCTAACTTCGCAGCTCGCGGGCCGGGCTTCGCACGCTTGTCGCGTGGCCAGAATAGAGCGGCAGTCTCGGCTGGCGGCAGGCGGACCAGTCAGCGGTCAGCGTTGACCAGGCAGCCAGCCGGACCACAGCTAATTCTTCAGCACCGCGCCAGTCTTATCGAAGTTGACAACGACTTTCAATAAAGGTTAGCTGGTCAGGGTGCGGCAGCCGGTGCCGCTCGCTGGCGAGG
>JBDSAN010000324.1:0-4236 GCA_039922115.1 Jatrophihabitantaceae bacterium | reverse complement strand
AGCCAGGCTGTCGGCCTGGCTGATCGCCCGAAGGGTGCTGCTGTTGGTGGGGCTAGCCGACCGGCATCGCAGCGCCCTCGGCGGGAACGGCGTCCTTGCCGGTCTTGATCATGGTGACGGTGACCGCGATGGCCACCACCGCAAAGATTGCGGCGGTGAGGAAGCCCCTGGCCGAACCGTGCGCCAGCACGACGTGGAAAGCGTGATTGGCGACGCTGTCATTGTTGGCCGCCACCGAGGCCTTGACGCTGCCGGTTGCCTGTTTGGACAGTTCGCCGAAGTGCTGCAGCACGGTCGGTGGTTGTTTGCCGGCCTGGACCAGCCCACCCAGCACGCTGCCCTGGTGGGTGCCTTCGGTGCGCGATGCGGTGGCGAACACCGTGGTGAGCACCGACAGCCCGATCGAGCCGCCGACCTGCTGGCCGACATTCAGCAGCGCCGAGGCCAGGCCGGCCTCGTGCGGCTCGACCCCGCTGACCGCGACTGTGGTCAGCGGAACGAAGATGCTGCCGATACCGAACGACATCACCAGCAGGCAGGGCAGCAGGTGGCCGGCGTAGCTGGAACTGGCTGAGATGGTCGAGAGCCAGAACAGGCCACCGGCCATCACAACCGAGCCGAACATGATCAGGTTGCGCGCGCCGAAGCGGGGCAGCAGGGCCGCCGACAACTGGGCCGCGATGCCGATCATGAAGGCGACCGGCAGGAACGCCAAGCCGGATTTCAGCGGCGAATACCCCAATACCAACTGCACGAAGTAGGTCACGAAGAAGAACATCCCGAACATCGCCGCGCCGATGATCAGCATCACGATGTAGGCACCGGACCGGTTCTTATCCCGGAACGTGCGTAACGGCATCATCGCGTAGGACAGCCTGCCCTCCAGCGTCACGAAGCTGGTCAGCAGCACGATCGCGGCTACGAACGCGCTGACGGTGATCGCGTTGCTCCAGCCCTTGGACGCTGCGTGGATGAAGCCGTACACGAGCGAGGCCATGCCGAGCGTGGACAGCAGGCCACCGAACCAGTCGAAGCGGCCGGTCTGCCGGTCCGACTCGTGCACGTAGTAGAAGGCGCCTGCGATCAGACCGATGCCGATCGGGACGTTGACGAACAGCACCCAGCGCCAGGTCAGGTACTCGGTGAGCACGCCACCGAGCAGCAGTCCAAGCGCGGCACCCGCGCCGGCGACCGCGGAGAACACCGCGAATGCTCGGGTTCGTTCCGGGCCCTCTTCGAACTCGGTGGTGATCAGCGAGAGTGCCGTGGGCGATGAGATCGCGCCGCCGACGCCCTGGATGATCCGACCGACAATCAGGAACTCGAAGCTGTGCGCCAACCCGGCCAGGAAGCTACCGAGGGTGAACAGGCCCAGGCCGACCATGAACATCCGGCGCCGGCCGAGGATGTCACCGGCCTTGCCGCCGAGCAGCAGCAGGCCACCGAAGGCAAGGGTGTAGGCGTTGATCGCCCAGGTCATGTCGGTCTGATTCTTGCCGAAGTACTCGCCCATCTTCGGCAGCGCGATGTTCACGATGGTGCCGTCGAGCACGACCATGAGTTGCGCCCCGGCGATGATCAGCAGGGTCAGGCCGGGATGTGAGTTGCGGCGGGCACCGGCGTGTGTGGTGCTTGCGGGTTGTGTCGAGGTCACGACTCTCCTCGGTAGTGCTGGAGGGTGCCGTCCGGGGTGCCGTCCGGCTGCTGATGTGGTGTTGGTGACAGATCGTGTGGGGTAGGGCCGTGCTTCGTCCTGTGCTACGTCGCAACAACTGAAGAGACGATGCCGTTCCCTATTGAGGTACGCTAGTGGATGCAAGATTAGAAACGCAAGCGTGCACTATCAGCCCCCCGCTCAGCCGTCCCACATACTTACTGGACGCCGATACCCAGAGAGGATCCCCCGGTCGTGAGTTCGGCACCAGTGAATATTGCAGAAGCCTCCGACAACGGTGAGGAGCCTGGTCGACAGCGCAAGCGCGGGGCTGAGCTGGAGCAGGCGATCCGGGACGCGACCATCGTCGAACTTGCCCTCGGTGGCTACGGCAACGTGACCATCGAGTCGGTGGCCGCGCGCGCCCAGACCGGCAAGGCCTCGATCTACCGGCGTTGGCCGACCAAGCAGGATCTGGTTGTTGACTCGGTGGGCTGCTTGCTGTCCGGGCCGCTGATGAGCGTGGTTGAGGCCCAGGTGTCAGAGGACGTGAGCACCAGGGACGCGATCTTGAACCTGATCCGGCACGCGACCGAGCTGATGACCGGCGAGCATGGCGATGCGATGCGCTCGATCATGGGGGAGTCCTTGCGCGATCACGAGTTCGCGGCCACCTTCGAATGTGACTTCTACGATCCACGCAAGCAGGCGTTGACCAATCTGCTGGAGCGTGGCATCTGCCGGGGCGAGGTGCGGGCGGACTCGGTGGTGCCGATGGTCGCCGACGTGCTGGCCGGTACCCTCATCTACCGCTTCCTGATCCGCCGGCAGCCGGTTCTTGATGCCGACCTGGTGGCGTTCGTGGACGGCTTCGTGATGCCGGCGATCGAGCTGCGCTGAGCGGTCGTGCGGGCATTGCGGGGACGGCCAGGGCCGGTTTGGCCCGGCTTCGGCATGCCCAGTAGGGTGTGCCCCTGACGGTTGCGGCTGAGGTCGCGGCCCGAGGAGGCTTCGCCTAGTCCGGTCTATGGCGCCGCACTGCTAATGCGGTTTGGGTTTATCGCCCATCCGGGGTTCAAATCCCCGAGCCTCCGCTGTGCTGAGCCCCGTCTGCGGACGGGGCTTCGTGCTGTTGCGAGTCCGCGACAGGGCGGCCTACCCGCAGCGGGTGGCCGTTTTGGTGGGCCCCGGCGGTACCCGCTAGACTCTGCCTTCGGTTCAGATTGCGCCCGTAGCTCAACGGATAGAGCACTTGACTACGGATCAAGAGGTTGCAGGTTCGAATCCTGCCGGGCGCGCTTGGTTCGAAGCCCCGTGATTGCTGGTCTCCAGCGGTTGCGGGGCTTTCACAGTTCCGGGCCAAGATCCGGTTTAGTCCGCAAATAGTCCGCAGCAGCTCGCGCGCGGTCCATTGCGGTGGCCACCTCGTCGAGCTGGTCCTCGAAGAGGTGGCCGTACAGGTCGAGGGGTCATGGTCGCCGAGGCGTGACCCAGCATCGTCAATCTGGATGGAGCCCTGGTGGGTCATTTCTGACTTCGTTAGCTGTGGCCGAAGGTGGTACCTGCGATGTCGAAATTGTCGAAGCACCGGTTCCTGCAACCGCGCACTTCGTTGCGGGCGGGCGAATTCACGGACGGTTCACCACTTCTCTTGACGACCGATGATCTTGCAGTTAACGTCCCAAGACGCTATTTTATCGGTTTTCGGCTGTACGCGCGCTGCATGGCCGCACGGGGGGTTTAACATGTTAGGTCGGTTGCGTGCCTGTGGTGCGCTGATGTTGCTCGGGGTTTCCATCCTTCTCGCCGCGCCAACGCCGTCTCAGGCTGATCCGGGGGCGCCGCCTAGCGGCCTGTCTGATGCGCAGTCGGCTCCGGATGAGAGCAGTGCGCGGGCGATCGCGGTTCAGTTTCAGCATCCGGTGACGGTGGATTCGGCGACGACCGAGACGGGGGTGGTTGCTGCGCAGCCGGACGGCTCGTTCAAGCTGACTGAGTCGACGCTGCCTGCGCGGGTTCGGCTCAATGGTGCTTGGACGCCGGTTGACCTGAGCCTGTCGGCCGAGCCGGGCGGCATGTTGGCTCCGGAGGCGCCGGCCACGCCGGTGAAGTTCTCTGCTGGAGGTTCCGGCCCTTTGGCGATGGTGCAGGCGCCGTCTGGTGAGTGGCTGAGTGAGACGTGGCCGGCTGGCCCGCTGCCCGCACCGACCGTGACGGCTGATTCAGCGAGTTATCCGGATGTGTTACCTGGCGTCGATCTGCAGTTGAACGCGACCGCGATGGGGATGTCTGAGGTCCTGATCGTGAAGGACTCTGCGGCAGCGGCCGATCCTGGCCTGGCCGCGGTGCGGTTTGGTGTTGATGACGGGTCGATGACGACTTCCGAGGTGGCAGGTGGGGCGATGGTGACGACTGCCTCCGGGTTGGGCCAGCAGTTGGTGTCGGCTCCGCCGACGTGGTGGGATTCGTCGACGCCGGGGGCGAGTGCGGCCGGCCCGGGGGATACTGGGCTGCCGCTTCCGTTGGCGAACTCCGATACGCCGAGCGACATCACGCTGAATGCCGCATCGACCCTGGCGTCG
>JBDSAN010000323.1:0-8603 GCA_039922115.1 Jatrophihabitantaceae bacterium | reverse complement strand
GTGCTCTGCGTGGACGAGAAGTCCCAGATCCAGGCGCTGAACCGCACCCAGAAGGTGTTGCCCATGCAACCCGGCCACAACGAGCAACGCAGCCACGACTACGTCCGTCACGGCACCACCACCTTGTTTGCCGCGTTGGAGATCGCCACAGGGAAAGTGACCGGGCTCTGCAAAGACCGACACCGCCATCAAGAGTTCCTCGGCTTCCTCAAGCACGTCGCCCGCGCCTACCCCCACCAGGAACTGCACCTCGTGATGGACAACTACGCCGCCCACAAACGCATCGAGATCCGTGACTGGCTCGCAGCCAACCCGCGAGTGCACGTGCACTTCACCCCGACCTCGGCGTCCTGGATGAACATGGTCGAGATCTGGTTCGGAATCATCGAACGCCAAGCCATCCACCGCGGCACCTTCGGCTCCATCAAAGACCTCAACACCAAAATCCGCGCCTTCATCAA
The DNA here is from genome assembly GCA_039922115.1 of Jatrophihabitantaceae bacterium. Lineage (GTDB taxonomy): Bacteria > Actinomycetota > Actinomycetes > Mycobacteriales > Jatrophihabitantaceae > Jatrophihabitans_A. Next base: position 8,142 of record JBDSAN010000323.1, on the reverse strand, counting down.
CGGCTGGAACGACCCAGCCCACCCCTTCATCTGGACCAAAACCGCCGACCAGATCCTCACCAAAGCCAAGCGCCCAACCACTTCAAACTCAGACCACTAGGTCAAAAAGAGGAGGTAATAGTAGGCAAAACCCGTCGGAGCATACTAAGAACAAGAGAAACTCAACAAAGCAAAAACACCAGGATGGCCAAACCAGAGGTCAGCGTGACCGTGGCAACGAAAAGGGCGACAAGCGTCGCCGAGGTAATCCAAATACGCGCGGCGGGCGTAACAGAATGAGGGCGGACTAATGGCCAGCGAAGTAAGTAATCAGGGTAAAAAGCCAATACAGGAGGTCTTGCCAGGTGCTTACTTGTACCCGTTCGATGACGACTTGCGATTCGACTCGGCCTTTGTTTTGATCAGGTCGATTGACCCGGACGGAGCGGTACATTGGGCGTACCGTTCAACGCGAGCTATAAATTCCGAGGAGCTCCTCGGTGCGCTTGCCGTTCAAGTCGAGATCCTGACTAGGAAATTGGCGAGTGAGTGGGACGAAGATGGCGATGATTGACCGTTGTAGGTAGATATGTTAGCTACTCGGCAAAGCCTGGCGGCCTGTTGACTAGGCTGCCTCGGCGCTAATGTCTCCCTTGGGTTAGGCAATTGGCAACGGCAACTTAGCGGCAGGTAATTCCGATGCGCCTGCCGGTGCTGTCGCTGCCCGCCATGAGGGTTTGGTTGTCCAGTTGCAGGTCTTGGGCAGCGATTCAGGTCGTGAGATCTCATCGTCACTGTCGCCGATTTCTCGCCGGCTAGCGGATGGCGCAGGGCCGTAGCGACGAGCCGATCGGCGCGGACCAGCAGTCTCCGGATCGTACGAAGCAAGTCGGTGGGGCTATGCGGAGGTGGCCGAGTACTCACGCATCGCGTCCAGTCGGACAAGCGCGAGGTATGCGATGAAATGGATGCGATGGTGAGCGACCAGAAGGACGTGCGCATTGGTGAGGATGCTGATGGCGCTCGCTTGTGGGTCCGTTCAGGCGCTCACGCAGCGCGTGAAATTGCCATAGCTATGGCCTTTGGCTCCGTGATCGTGGCGCTCTGCGCATTCTCTGGAAGAATACTGCTAACACTTGCGATTATCGTCGCTCTATACTTCACGGTGTCCGCAACGCTCGCGTATTTCCGGTGCGGCGTGTGGATTTACGAGACCGAGGTGCAGGTCCGAGCTGCGCTGGTGACGAACCGAGCAGGCTTGGACGATGTCTCAGGGATCGGCGTATTGCGATCCTCCAGATTCGCATTGTTTGGCGTGGAACAACGTCAACTTGCGCTCCTTCTCAAGTCCGGCCAGTGGTATTTTGCGACAGGTGTAAGCGGCCGTCCATCCGTGATTGAGGTTGCCGCGAGTCGAGTATCAGAGCTGACGGGTTGGCCCGTCGCGACGAGCGCTATCCGAAGCGAAGCGAAGGCTGATCTGCTTCGCCGCTAACAACCCCGGTCAACGCCGAGGCCCCAATTGGGCCGTTCGGGGGCATCCCTGCTGACCGGCGCGAGTTTGATCGCCAACTACTTCGCGCCCTCGACGAGTTGGACCGCAACCCGCTCGAAATCACGGACCGTCACAGGTGCGTTCGTAGTCAAGTACGCACCGACACCGCCGGCCCGAAACCGACCCACCTCGAGGACCTGCCCGACGGGTCCTGGCTGGCCCACCTGCACCAGACCCACTCGGCCGCGGCGCGGCGTGCCGAACCGATGCTGGTCAGGGTCATCGACTACACGATCGATGACGGACGCGACAACGGCGAGACCTACCGGCTGTTCACCACCCTGACCGACCCCGACGAGGTCACCGCCCCCGACCTCGCCGCGGCCTATACCCAACGCTGGGAGATCGAACTGGCCTTCGACGAACTCAAAACCCACCAGCGCGGGCCACGCACCGTGCTGCGCTCCAAATCCCCCGACCTGGTCCTGCAAGAGATCTGGGGCCACCTGTGCTGCCACTACGCGATCCGCTCGCTGATGAGCGAAGCCGCCGGTCACGCCGGGCACGACCCAGACCGGGTCAGCTTCGTCGCCACACTACGAATCACCCGCCAGTCCATCGCCCACCAAGGCGACTTTCCCCCCTCACGACCCTGAACTTCGCGAGCGCAGTTGGCTCACGTTCCTGCGCCGGCTCGTCCAACGACTCAACCCCGCCAGACGAGCACGCGCCAACCCCCGAGTCATCAAGCGCAAATACGTCAAATGGCACGTCAAACGCGCCCACCACAGCCAATGGCCGCACCCCACCCACCACACCAGCTACATCACCCAAGCGCCTAACTGAACGGTATTGTGGGCTAGCCCGGATCTTTCGTCGATCGGTTGCTGACAGCGAATCTGGGGCGGCGGGACTATCTCGTAAACGGTGTTTTTGGCCGGTCTCTCAGTAGTTTTCGGCGGCCGGGAATCGGTCGGCGAAGGTGATCGCGAAGGCGTTCAGCGCTGGTTTCCATCGCATGGTCCATCGTGCCCTGCCGACACCGGTGGGGTCCAGTGATCGGGTCACCAAGTACAGTCATTTGAGGGCGGCCTGCTCGGTCGGGAAGTGGCCTCGGGTCTTGACCGCCCGCCGGTAGCGGGCGTTAAGGGACTCGATCGCGTTCGTGGAGCAGATGACGGTGCGGATCTCGAGGTCGTAGTCCAGGAACGGGATGAATTCCTCCCACGCGTGCTCCCAGAGCCGGATCATCGCCGGGTACTGCTTGTCCCACCTCTCCGCCAGCTCCTCCAGCGCGGCCCGGGCCGCGCTGGCGTTGACCGCTGTGTAGATGGGTTTGACGTTGCGTTTGAGTTCATCCCAATACTTACGGGACGTTAGCCGGAACGTGTTGCGGATCAAATGGATGACGCAGGTCTGCACGACGGTCTGCGGCCAGACGTTGGCCACTACCTCGGGCAGTCCTTCAACACGTCGCAGACCAGGAAGAACACGTCCTTGACGCCGCGGTTGCGGATGTCAGTGAGCACGCTCATCCAGAATTTCGCGCCCTCACCGCCGGTGCCGGCCCAGATCCCGAGGATGTCGCGCTCGCCTTGCAACGACACTCCGATCGCTGCGTAGAAGGGCCGATTGGCGACCTGCCCGTCGCGGACCTTGACCACGATCGCGTCGATGAACACCGCGGCATAGATCTCATCCAGGGGCCGGGTCTGCCATTCCTGCATCTCCGCGACCACCTTGTCGGTGATCCGGGAGACCGTCTCCTTAGACACCGACGCGCCATAGATCTCGGCGAAGTGCGCTGAGATCTCCCCGGTCGTCAGACCTTTGGCATACAAAGACAGCACGATCTCATCCACACCGTTGAGTCGGCGTTGGCGCTTCTTCACGATCTGGGGCTCGAACGTGCCCGCCCGGTCCCGCGGCACGTCGACCTCGACATGGCCTGAGGCCTCGGTCAGGACCGTCTTTAGGACAACCTACCGGCATCTCGACGTCAGCACGGGTTTCTGTATTTTAAGGTGCTATACGGGCGGATTCCAGCATGGAAACTTTTATGTCTCTGGAGGCCAATGGGGCTTCGCTAGCCCTGGGATCAATTTCGGATGGGCCCATCGGAGCTATAGCCGGCACTAAAATGGCTCAACCGGATTCGGCGGTGGTTCAGGATGGGGTGCCTACGGCAGCGTAGGCAGCTCACGAGGCAGCCATCGTAGAGTGTACTCTGACTGGGAAGTAGGCGGTTCATTCCAACCCGGCGGTGTTTGGTGCGGAACAGGCCACGTATATCACCACTGGTCTTGGTAGGTGCGAATTGGTTCGAGATCCCTTCACGTGTTTTCTTCAGCTTCGGCGGCGCTATATTAATGATTGGTATTGGTTTGCCGCGGGAATATTCGCGATCGGCCTTGGCCTGCTTGTTAGTTCGGGGCTGAGCGACCTCGTCGGAGCATTGGCCGGAGCCTTAGTCATTTTGGTCGCCGTGGTGGTCGCACTAGTGGGTAGGCGCCGTCGCGCTCGAAATTTTGAGCAATGAACTCCGTGTCGGGTAGGGAGCCTGAGAAGGCTATGCAGGTTCACGTTGCTGCGTCGTCAGCCATGTGATGTCGCAAGACATCGGCGACAGCCGGACCTGCGTTTCGCGGGTTCGGCTGTTGCTATTTGTGTTGTCTGCGTGGCGTCCAGTGGGCTGGTAGTCGCGTCTGGGGTCGATGGTGAGCTCGCGGAGTAGTTCGCCGGTGGCGACGGCGACGATGCGGACATCGAGGTCTTGGATGAGCAGGATGACGGGGGTTCGGGCGTAGGTTCGGCCGACGCTGATGTGGTGCAGTCGGCCGTTGACGCGCAGCGTGTCGGCACCGCCGTCATCGATCTTGTCGTGGCGGACGCGGTCGTGGGCGTCGGTGGCCCGGTCGCTGGTCGGGGCGGCCTTGGGCAGCGAGTTGTAGATCGTTGCCGGGCTTGCTCGATGCGGTAGCGAACGTTGTGGCCGATCGTGGTTGTAGATCTTGACGAATGCCTCGAGTAGAAGCTGTAGCTCCTGGGCGGTAGCCGGCTGGACGGGTTGGGCGCGTAGCGGAAGCACCTCGCGCACCGGCTGATCGCTGATGGTGAGATCGTGGTCGATGTGCCGCCGAAGCTGTCGGCGCGGATGCGGGTGTTCGCCACCGGGCAGGGCCGTAAGACCGACGCGACCGACGCCCATTCTGTCGCGCTGGTCGGCACCCGGATGACCGGGCTGCGGCCGGTGGTCAACGACGAGCAGCTCGCCGTGCTGCGGCTGCTGGTGGACCGGCGGCGCGCGTTGGGTGAGGACCCACACCTGGATGATCTCCCAGCTGCACCGGCTGCTTTGGAGCTGATCCCGGGCGGGGCAAAGAAGGGTCTGTCGGCAGCACAGGCCAAATCGCTGCTCGCGAAGGTGCATCCGCCTGACGCGGCCGGCAAGACCCGCCGTCGGGTCGCTACGGAACTGGTTAGCGATCTGGAGCGGATCTATGCCCGCAGGAAGGCCGCGAACAAAGAACTCAACGCACTCCTCGAGGCGACGGGCACCACCCTGACTGAGCTGAACGGGATCGGTCCCTCCGGTGCTGCCCGTCTGATGGTCGAGGTCGGTGACATCACCCGCTTCCCGTCCAAGGCGCACTTCGCATCCTGGACCGGCACCGCGCCGATCGACGCCTCCTCCGGCGACAACGTGCGCCATCGCTTGTCTCGCAAAGGCAATCGAGGGATCAACGGTGGCCATGCCGGTCGGGCCGTTGCGGTGCTTGGCGATGATGATGTCGGCCTCACCGGCGCGCGGTGACTCGCGTTCGTACATGTCCTCGCGGTGCACCAGCAGCACCACGTCAGCGTCCTGCTCGATCGAGCCGGACTCGCGCAGATCCGACAGCATCGGCTTCTTATCGGTCCGCTGCTCAGGGCCACGGTTCAGCTGCGACAACGCCACCACCGGCACCTCCAACTCCTTCGCGATCAGCTTCATCGCCCTAGAGAACTCCGACACCTCCTGCTGGCGCGACTCCACCCGCTTACCCGAGGTCATCAACTGCATGTAATCGATCACGATCAACTTCAAATCATGACGCTGCTTCAACCGCCGCGACTTCGCCCGAATCTCCATCATCGTCAGATTCGGCGAATCATCAATAAACAACGGCGCTTCAGCCAACTCCGAGGACCGCAACGCGATCTTGCGCCAATCATCGTCAGTCATCCGACCCGACCGGATGTCATTCAACTTCACCCGCGCCTCAGCCGAAAATAACCGCATCATGATGTCCTGCTTGCTCATCTCCAGGGAGAAGATCACCGTCGCCTGGCGCTGCTTGATCGCCGCCGACCGGGCGAAGTCCATCGCCAACGTCGACTTACCCGACCCGGGCCGACCGGCCACCACGATCATCTGACCCGGATGCAATCCATGCGTGATCTCATCCAGATGCTCGAAACCGGTCTTGACCCCCGACCCCAACCCGCCGTTGGCCGTCATCCGGTCCATCTCATCCAGCGTGCCCTCGAGCAGATCCTCGATCCGGACGTAGTCCTCGGTCGTCCGCCGCTCGGTCACCTCATAGATCTCAGCCTGCGCCCGATCCACCACATCGTCCACAGTGCCGGCCATGCCCTCGCCTCCGGCAGCGCCATAGCCCATCTGCACGATCCGGGTGCCCGCCTCAACCAGCCGCCGCAGAATCGATCTCTCGGCCACGATCTCGGCGTAATAACCAGCATTCGCCGCGGTCGGCACCCCCGAGATCAACGTGTGCAAATACGGGTGCCCACCAACCCGAGCAATCGTTCCCGCCCGCGACAACTCAGCAGCCACCGTCACCGCATCCGCCGGCTCACCCCGCCCGTACAGATCCAGCACCGCGTCATAGATCAACTGATGCGCCGGCCGGTAGAAATCGTTGCTGCGCAACACCTCGATCACATCAGCAATCGCGTCCTTGGACAGCAACATGCCGCCAAGTACGGACTGCTCAGCCTCAATGTCCTGCGGCGGGGTGCGATCAAACTTCGGGCCGTCGCCACCGTCTCCGACCGCGCGCAAACCTGGACCCGACGTCACCACATCACCACAGACTCTCGACTTGTCATGCACTCGCCCCTCGTTCGTGCACTCTGCTTACCGATGGCCTCTGACAGTTTCCGGCGAGCCGGCGGGTCGATCATGGTCAGTGGCCTTGGTTGCGGAGCGCAATCATGCGGAGTGCCTGCGCAGACGTTAGAGACCCCGAGACCTGTCGACAACCTGTCCTGTGCACACACCTGTGGACAGGCCTGTGGGCAACGCCGCATTAGGGTGTTCACGACCTGGGGGCAGTGCTGTGAATAACTCACGAGTAGCTCGTCCTGAGGTCCGGTTCTTCGGGGCCTCGGGCATCTGGGGGCTGTGGACAAAAACTCGTGGAGGAAAATCTTGGGCTAGCTTCACGTGAGACTTGCGTTTGCTCGAAAGCGCAATCAGTGCTAGGCCCGTAACAGGGTGCTTACGCAGAGTCGCCAGGTATCCACAGGTGCGGTGTAGACCGTCTAGGAAAACGTGTCCGGATTACACGTGAAAATGGCGTTGTGACATCACCCAGGGTGACTACGCCCAGTTAGTTCGCAGACACAAAGACCCGGTCTCACTATGAGTAACGAGACCGGGCCCTTGGCGTGACGTGCTTTAGCTGGTGGCGGCGACCGTCACCGGCAGCGTGGCTACTACATCAGCATGCAACTCGATGGTCACCGTGTGTGCGCCGGTGCTCTTGATGTGGCCGGGCAGGTGCACCCGCTTCTTGTCCACCAGCGGGCCACCGGCGGCCTTCACCGCATCGGCAACGTCGGCCTGGGTGATGGACCCGAACAGCTTGCCGCCGGACCCTGCGCGGGCGTTCAGCGTCACCGACAGGCTTTCCAGCTGGGTCTTGATCTCGCGAGCGTGGTCCAAGCCGCGAATCTCGCGAGCATCCTGGGCGCGCTTGATCTGGGTAATCTGCTTCTCGGCACCCTTGGTCCAGCTGATCGCGGAACCTCGCGGCACCAGGTAGTTACGGCCATAGCCGTCGGCTACCTCGACAATGTCGCCGGGCAGGCCGAGACCGGACACTTCCCGGGTGAGGATGAGCTTCATCTCGTCGGGTCCTTTCTAGCGCGCGGTCGAGGTGTACGGCAGCAGCGCCATCTCACGCGCGTTCTTGACCGCCTTGGCGATCTCGCGCTGCTGCTGAGTGCTGACCCCGGTCACCCGACGGGCCCGGATCTTGCCGCGATCGTAGATGAACTTGCGCAGCAACGCAGTGTCCTTGTAATCGATCGCTTCGATCCTGGACGTCTTGAGCGGGTTGGACTTCTTCTTGGGCTTGCGAAGTGGTGGCTTAGCCATCGTGATTGCTCCGTATCGATGTCGAACGAGGGTGGTTTAGAAGGGCGGTTCGTCGGAGAAACCGCCGCCGGACGCGGCCGGGCCGGATGAGGACCACGGGTCGTCGGCCGGAGCCGATCCGCCGCCGGCCTCGCCGCCGTAGCTGCCGCCGCCAGCCGAGCCGCGCTGGGTCCGGTTGACCTTCGCGGTGGCGTAGCGAAGGGACGGACCGACCTCATCGACCTGCATTTCGATGACGGTGCGCTTCTCGCCCTCGCGGGTCTCGAACGAGCGCTGCTGCAGC
>JBDSAN010000322.1:0-5508 GCA_039922115.1 Jatrophihabitantaceae bacterium | reverse complement strand
CATGATCGGCGCCATGTCGATCAGCGCCCGGGCCAATCGGGTGGTCCTGAGCCTGGCCGCGATCCTGCTGCTCGGCGCCGGGTTGATCGCGATCCAGGCGGCCCGGCTGAAGCCAGTGGTCCAGGTCCGGCTGGTGCACGCCCCGGCACCGCCCAGGTTGGACGCCGCCGGCTGCCCGATCCAGCAGCGCTGCCGGCCCGGTTCGACGATGCCGCCGAAGCTGCTGGCCGCGATCGACCGCGCGCTGCCCGGTAGCGAGGTGCAGGCAGTGAGTGGCACCTATGACGCCGGCACCAGCAAGCCCTATCGGCTGACCGTGGTCGCCCGGCTCGGGAGCCAGGTCCGCTTCGTGCTGGTCGCTCAGCGGCTACCCGGGGCGCTCTACAACGATCCGGAGAGCTTCGATGGCGGCGGCCAGACCCACACCGACCTGGCAGGCAATGCCATCACCGACTCGCGCACCTTGCACGCGGTGGTGCCCGGCCAGCTTGGCTGCAGCGTGCAGCTGACGTTGACCTCGGTCGGTGCGGCTTCGACCTACGATCAGGCCGCGCTGCGGCTGGCCCGCGACCCTGATGTGCAGCTGACGCCATGAGGCCCAAGCCGACCGGCGGCCAGCCAGCCGAGCATCCGTTCAGCGTTGTCGACAGCGGCTATGACGACCTGATTCAGCCTGACGTCCCGGCCGGTGTGCAGCCGGCCGGCGCTGGCCCCGACCCGCAGCCGGCACCCAGGGCTGACGGCCGGTGGGCAATTGCCGCGCTCGCGCTGGCCGTGCTCGCTGTGATCGCGGCCGGCGCGCTGCAACATCACCGGGCCCGGCCGAGCGTGCAGACGAAGGTGGTGCGGGCTGCCGGCCTGGCCAACTCCGGATTGTCCGGCTGCCCGGTCGACCGTCCCTGTGCCTACGGCAGCCTGACCGACAGCAGCCTGCTGCTGCCGTTCGTCCAGCAATACCTGCCGGGAGCCCGTGAGCTGAGCAGTTCGGTGGTGTTCGACGGCTCCTCGGCCGAGTTCTACCGCGGGCTGCTGGTGGCTGCGTTACCGTCCGGTGTCACGGTCACCGTCGAGGTCGACTTCGATCCGACCACCACCGTCACTATCCCGGCCTGGCGATCACCGCTGCCCCAGCGCGGACCGGCCGACGTGCAACTGGTGGCCACCGGGACGATGAGTGGTTCCAGCGTTTCGGTGAGCGCGCACGTCCCAGCCGGCGTGCCGGTTCCGGTCGAGGCCTTGCAGCGACTGGTCGCCGATCAGAACCTGCAGCGACCGCAGTCCTGACCGGCCAGTAGCAGCCGTGGCAGGTCAGCCGGTGGCTGCGGCGATCGCCTGCTGCAGCCGACCGATCGCGGCGTTCACCGGCTCCGCGCCGCTGATCGCGGCATAGCCGCTGTCCGAGATTGCCTGGCTGATCGCTGGGTAGTCCGGACTGAGCTGCATTGCCGGACGATCCAAGCACTGCCCCAGCACAGCCAGCTGCGGGAACCGGGCGCGCATCGCAGGGTCGTGGTAGCTGGCGGTGGTCACCGGGCCGAATCCATCGTTTTCCAAACGGCTTCGTTGATTGTCAGCGTCCTGCAGGAATCGGATGAATGCCAGCGCGGTGGCCGGGTGCGCTGCCCCGGCGGGTAGCCCCAGGCTGTGCCCGGCAATCGCCGACGCGCCCGGACCGGTCGCGCCAGGTAGGACGGCCAACGCGAAACTGGGCTTGATGCCGGACTCGGCAACGACGTGATAGCTGCTGAACCAGTTGCGCATGAACAGCAGCGATCCCGAGCTGAAGGCCTGGCTGGCCTGGCTGGCCTGATAGGTCAGGGCGGCCTTCGGAATGACCCCGTTGCGATAGGAATCGGCAAGCAATTGCAGGCCATTACGCACGCCGGCCGATTTCAGGTCGCCGGTCGAACCGTCCGGCCGTAGCAGCTGGCCACCGGCCGAACCGACCGCCTCGACCACGTTCGCGGTCAGGTCCGCACCCTTGGCGTACTGGCCGGCGAAGCAGCCGATCTGCAATCGCCGGGCGGTCGGGCAGGCCGCGGCTAGCTGCTTCCACGAAGTCGGTGCGGCATGAACCAGATCGCTGCGGTAGTAGAGCACGCCTGCATCGACGTCCCAGGGCGCGGCGAACAGCTTGCCCTGGTAGCTGGCAGCAGCCACAGCTGGCCCGACCAGGCCGGCGGTGTCCAGCGACAGCCGGCCGGTCAGCGGTCGCAGCCAGCCCTGTGCCGCGAACTCCGCGACGTCCGAACTCGGCAGCCCGACCAGGTCGTAGCCAGAACTCGGACTGGCCAGGTTCTGCAACAGGGTGGCGTGCTGGGCTGCGGGCTGGGCCGGCAACCGGGCCAGCCGGACCTGCTCAGCCGAATGGCCGGCATTCCACAGGGCGACCAGGCCGGCGACGCTGCCATGCGGGTCATCGGCGGCAAAGGTGATCGGTCCGGTTCCGCCGGCCGGGCCGGACGAGGCGCGCGACGAGCAACCGGCCACCAGCATGCCGACTGCCATCACGATGCTTGACACACCGATGCCTATCGCGCGGCGCTTACCCCGAAACACTGACCCGATCCCTTCGTCGCTGCCCCGGCGTGTCCGGGACCTGACCGCAGCTCAGTCTGCCAGCCCGGCCAGCTCGATCGGCGTCGGTTGCCGGTGAAATCGCTGGTGTTTGCTGGCCTAGGGCCGCGCTGGCTGAGCAGCAATTCACAGCTTGAACCAGGCAATTGTGACCTGCCCGACCCTCGCCGGTCGCCGTCCTAACCCGCTTCCAACAGCAGAAACCCCCGCCACCGTTAGCCGGTGACGGGGTTTCTACAGGCGTTCGAGGTTGCTGGATCAGCCCTTCACGCCACCGGCGGTGAGGCCGCTGACGATGCGCCGCTGGAACAGCAGCACCACGATGACCAGTGGAATGGTGACTATCAAACCGGCAGCCATCGTCTGGGTGTACGGGACGATGTGCGGGCCAGCGGTGAAGTTGGCAATGGCCACCGTGGATGGCGCGACACTGGCCTTACCCACCGACAGCACGCTGGAAAGCAGGTACTCATTCCAGGATGCGAGGAACACCAGGATTGCCGTGGTGAACAGCGCCGGAGCGGCTAGCGGGAAGATCACCAGCCGGAACGCTTGCCCCGGCGTCGCACCGTCCACCCGGGCCGCCTGTTCCAATTCCCACGGCATATCCGCGAAGAAGCTGGTCAGCGTGTAAACCGCCAGCGGCAACGAGAACGAGATCTGCGGCAGGATCAGCGCCTGGTAGGTGCCCAGCCAGCCGAAGTTGGTGAACAGCTGGAACAGCGGGGTCAGGATCGCCACGCCCGGGAACATCGAGGCGCCGAGGATTGCGGCGAGCACGATTCCCTTGCCCCTAAAGGCCAACCGCGCCATGGCGTAGCCGGCGAACACTCCGACCGCCATCGCGACGACGGTCACCACAGCACCGATGAACAGGCTGTTGATCAGTGACTGGCCGAACTTGTTGATCGAGGTGTTGAACGCGTACCTGAAGTTCGCGAACGTCACGTGGCTGAAGAACGGCGTGGTGTCGTAGGTGTTCGCGTTGTTCCGGAAGGCCAGCACGACCATCCAGTAGAACGGCAGGAAGCACCAGATGACGATCAGCGCGATGACTACCCCGGTGCCGACCTTGCCCCACTTGAACGGAACCTTCGGTGCGGCTTCGGCGGTCCTCGAACGCGGAATGCTAACGGCTGCGCTGGTCATCACTTAGCTCCCTTCGTCTGAGCGCCGATGATGTTGGCGTTGAACAACCGCACCATGCCCAGCGCGATCGCGAAGATGATGATGAAGGTGATCGTCGACAGTGCCGAGGCCGAGTTCAGACCTGTGTTGAGCTGCTTGACCACCAGGATCGAGACGGTGGTGGTGCCGTTGGCGCCACCGGTCAGGATCGCTGGCAGGTCGTACATGCGCAGCACGTCCAGGGTTCGGAAGATGACCGCGACTGCCAGCGCCGGCTTGACCAGCGGCAGCGTGATCTTGGTGAACCGCTGCCAGGCATTGGCGCCATCCACCCGAGCGGATTCATAGATATCAGCGCTGATTCCTTGCAACCCGGCCAGGATCAGCAATGCAATAAAGGGCGTCGTCTTCCAGACATCGGCGATAACGATCGCGAAGCGGGCCGGCCACTGCGAGGACGTCCACAGGATGTGGGTGCCCAGCACCTTGTTCAGGATGCCCTGCGGGTCGAAGATCACGATCCACAGCTTGGAGGTGACTGCGGTCGGGATCGCCCACGGCACCAGGATCGCGGCCCGGATCAGGCCACGACCCTTGAACGCGCGGTTCATGACCAGCGCGAAACTCATCCCGATGATCGTCTCGAGGACCACCGTCACCACCGTGAAGAAGATCGTGACCCCGAGCGAGGACCAGAACTGCGAGCCGAGGGTTCCGGTCGCGCACTTGACCGTGCCGCCACCAGCCGCCGGGCATTGCTGCAACAGCCAGTACTTGTAGTTGGTCAGGCCGATCCAGTGCGTGCTGTTGCTGAAGAATCCGGTGGCCGGGTCCAAGCCGGGATCGGACTGGAACGATTGGTAGATCCCCTTGACGACCGGGTAACCGACGATCATTGCGAGCAGGATAACCGTCGGGGCGACCAGCCACAGTGCCAGCCGTCCTTCGCCGGTCTTGATCTTGTTGCGCTTAACTTCCGGCGGTGTCGTCGCGGCGCTCTCGGCACCTTCTACAGCAGGTCCGGCGACGGTCATGGAGCCTCCTCAGGCTGCTGACGTTCCACTGTGGGTTAGGTGTTGACAGACCGGCGAGATGTGGTCGAGAACGTTCTCGACCACATCCCGCCGGTCAGCTGTCGTTACCTCGTGCTCGGAACTAGCCGGCAGTTGCCGACTGGATTGCCTTTTGCATGTTGTCCAAGGCCGTCTGCGTGCTTACCTGGCCTTGCAGGGCGGCATAGGCGTTGGTCTCGATCGCCTCGGTCACGGCCGGGTAGAACGGCGTGACCGGACGCGGAACCGCGGTCTGGATGCTGGCCAGCAGGGTCGGCAGGTACGGGAACTTGGCCACCAGCGCAGCGTCGCTGTACAGGCTGGTCAGCACCGGTGCCAGGGTGCCCTGGGTGAGGTCGTTGCGCTGGATCTGGTCGGACTCGACGAACTTGAGGAAGTCGAAGTCGGTCGCCGGGTACTTGGAGTAAGCGCTGATACCCAGGCTGTGGCCACCCAGGCTGGAGGCACCATGACCGTCCGGACCGGGCAGCGGGGCGATGCCGAACTTGCCGGCGACCTTGGAACCGGTACCCGACAGGATCGCGTCGGCATAGGGCCAGTTACGCATGAAGACCAGCTGGCCGGCTTGGAAGGCGTTCAGGCTCTGGGTCTCCTGGAAGCCGAGGGCCTCCTTGGGGATGTAGCCCTGCTTGAAGCCGTTCACCAGGAAGTCCAGGCCCTTGACCGCCTCCGGGGTGTTCACGTTCGGGGTCTTGCCGTCGTCCTTGACGATCACGCCACCAGCGGCGTT
>JBDSAN010000321.1:0-2559 GCA_039922115.1 Jatrophihabitantaceae bacterium | reverse complement strand
CGGCAACACCGAGGAAACCCGACTGCACCGGGTCCGCGAGCTGACCAAGGAGGTGGAAGCTCGCCAGGAAGTGCTCAAGGAGAACCGGGAAGCGCAGTTCGAATCCCAGATCGTGGTTCTGCTCGATGGCGCAAGGCAATACCGGACCATCCAGGGGATGGCGGCAGTGCTGCGCGACGGCCCGGCGGTCGGGGTGTACGCGATCTGCCTGGACACCGACCGGTCCCGGCTGCCCGAGGAGGTGACCGCCGAGCTGCTGGTAGATCGCGGCGACCGCTCGCTCGGCCTGCTCGAGGTGGCCGGCGGCGGCACCGTCAGCCGGCTGCTGCTCGATTCGGTTTCGCCTGAAATCGCAACCGAATGCGCCCGGGCAATGGCGCCGATCCGGCATGTCGGCGGGGACGGCGACGCCAACGTGCTGCCCACCGCCGTCCGGTTCGTCGATCAGATCGGCATCGACCTCGACGATCCGGACTGGGTGGCGACCCGCTGGACGCTCGGCGGCCGGACCACCCGGGCGGTGGTCGGTGCCAGCGCGGATGGCGACTTTAGCCTTGATCTGAAAGCAGATGGACCACACGCCCTGGTCGCTGGGACCACCGGTGCCGGCAAGTCGGAATTCCTGCAAACCCTGGTGGTGAGCCTGGCCATCAACAACCGGCCGGACTCGCTCACCTTCGTGCTGGTCGACTACAAGGGCGCGTCGGCGTTCGCTGACTGCGAGCGGTTGCCGCACACCGTCGGCATGGTGACCAACCTGGATAACCGGGAAACCGAGCGGGCGCTTGCCTCACTCGATGCCGAGCTGAAGCGCCGCGAGCTGATGTTGAAGGAGCTCGGCGCCAAGGACGTCGATGACGCCTGGGACCGCGACCCGGACTACTCGGCGCGCAACGGGCTGGCCCGGCTGGTCATCGTGATCGATGAGTTCGCCGAGCTGGTTCACGAACTGCCTGAATTCGTAACGGGATTGATCCGGATAGCGCGGGTCGGCCGGTCACTCGGGGTGCACCTGATCCTGGCCACCCAGCGACCGGCCGGAGTGGTCAGCGCCGAGATGCAGGCCAACGTCGGGCTGCGGGTCGGGTTGCGGATGGTGGACAAGGCCGACAGCACCGAGGTATTGGGCTCGCCCGAATCAGCCTTCATCTCACCGAGCACGCCCGGTCGTGGCTACGTACGGCGCGGCCCGGGCAACCCGCCGTCGGGTTTCCAGACCGCCCGGGTGGCTGGCCGCCGTCCTGGCGCGCATGCCCTGGTCAGCCGCAAGCCGGTCCTCAAACCGGTGGCCTGGCACGAGCTGGGCGAGCCGCTTGAGTTGAAGCGGCCGAGCAGCGGCGGGGACGACCCGGCCGCCACCGACCTGCACGCGCTGGTCGAGGTAATCGGCCGGGCGGCCCAGCGGGTGGGCATCACAGCCAACCCGAGCCCGTGGCTGCCGGCGCTGCCCGAGCTAATCACGTTGGACCGGCTGGTTGCCGATTACCCCAACAATGACGGGGTGTTGCTCGGGCTGCGCGACATCCCGTCCGAGCAGGCGCAGGCACCGCTGAGCTATCGGGTGGCCGATGGCGAGCACCTGCTGATCGCCGGGTCGGCCCGGTCCGGTCGATCGAGCGTGCTGCGCACCCTGATCGCCCAGCTGTGCAGCCAGCACCCACCGGATGACCTGCACCTGTACGCGATCGACTTCGGCAATGGCGCGCTGCTGCCGGCCCGGGACCTGCCACACTGCGGCGCGGTGGTGTCGGGCACCGAGACGGCCCGGTTCAGCCGGTTGCTCGGCCGGCTGGCCGACGAGCTGATCCGCCGCCAGCTGATCCTGTCCACCGACGGTTTCGGCGATATCAACGAGCAGCGGGCGATGACCGCCGGTAGCGATCGGCTGCCCTACATCGTGGTCGTGCTCGATCGCTGGGAAGGCGTCCTTTCGGCTTTCAACGTCGAGCAATTGCAGCAGGTCAGGGATCGGGTGGTGACCATCCTGCGGGAGGGCCCGGCGGTCGGCGTCCGGTTCGTGGTGGCCGGCGATCAGGCGCTGCTGACCGACCGGATCTCGAACTTCATCGAGACCCGCTACCTGCTCCGGCTGGCCGATCGGGATGATTACCGGCTGGCCAATATCCGGCCGAACACGCTGCCCGAGACGATTCCGGCCGGCCGTGCCTACTACGGTGATCCGACCAACGAGGCGCAGTTTGCCGTTATCTCAGAAGATGTTTCCGGCCAGGGACAGGCTGCCGCGCTGCGTGCCACGGTGGCCGAGATCCGGCAGCGGCAGGCCGGCCCACCGTCGGTCAAGCCATTCCGGCTGGACGTGATGCCGACCGCGATCGGGCTGTCCCGGGCGCTGGAGTTGCCGCTTGCCAGCTCAGTCGATCCGGCGTTCAACATCCTGGTCGGGGTGGGCGGCGACGAGCTGTCGCAGTACCGGGTCGACTTCACCGCCGGCACCGGCTTCCTGATCGCCGGCCAGCGCCGAACCGGCCGCAGCACTGCCCTGGCCAGTGCGGCGATCGTCCTGCATTCGCAAGGGATTCCGGTCACCGTAGTGGCGCC
>JBDSAN010000320.1:0-3613 GCA_039922115.1 Jatrophihabitantaceae bacterium | reverse complement strand
CACGCTGCGCGCGCAGATCGTCCCGCTGGAAGCTGAGCTGGGACGGCGCGCGCACGTCCTGGCGGTGCAGTTGCTCAGCGCCGACGAGTCGATCCCGGGGGTGCGTGAGAGCGTCCAGGCGACCCTGGACCTGGCCCGCGGGCTTGGCCTGGCCGACCTGCTGCACGACGATTCCCGCCGGCGCCGGCGGGTGATCAGGCAATGGTCACGGGTGCTTGAGGCCCAGTTGGCCGGCGAGCTGGCTGACGCTGACCGCCACCAGCACCGCTGAGGGCAGGCACAGCGCGGCGACCGCTCCGGCCAGCGGCAGCGTGCTGCCCAAGCCGGCGATCAGCAGGGTGGCCACCATCGCCACGCTGGTCGTGGCCAGGCTCGGGCACGGCCGCTCGATCAGCGATCGGTGCAGGAACCACAGCAAGAACAGGTAGCCGCAGATCGGCACCGCGACCGCATAGCTCACCAGCAGGTCGGGGGCTTCGACGTGGATCGAGACTGCCTCGGCAGCCACCTCAAGCCCGGCACCGATTGCGGCCAGCGAGCCGAACACGCCGTAATGGCCATAGCCCCAACGAAATGCGGCTGCGTTGCGCTGCTCGCCGAGCGCGTCGGCCGGATCGCGCAGGTAGTAGAGCCACCACAGCGCGAACAGCAGTACCAGCCCGCCCGCGCCGAGCAGGATCAGGCCGGCCACGCTGGAATGCGCCGCGTGCGCACCTTCCAGCGCGTTGCTCGCGGCCAGCACGCATTCGCCCAATACGATCAGGGTGAACAGGCCGTACCGCTCGGTGATGTGGCGCGGATGCCAGCTGGTGCTGTTCGATCGTTCGGCCCAGGCCGGCACCGCGAATTCCAGCGCGACCAGTACCAGAAAGCTGACCACGCTCAAGCTGGACGGCAGCAACAGGCGCAGCACCCAACCGATCTGGACGGTGAACACCCCGCCCGCATAACGCAAACCGACCTGCCGGTACCGCTCGTCCTGGAACGCTACCCGCAGCCACTGGGCGACCATGGCTACCCGCATGATCACGTAACCCAGCACCAGGCCGGCGTAATCACCGTGTTCGAAAGCCGATCCGATGTTGGCAGCCAGCACCAGCACGCCGGCCATCTGCAGCAGCGTCAGCAGCCGGTAGCCGACGTCGTCGGTGTCGAAGGCCGAGGCGAACCAGGTGAAGTTCACCCAGGCCCACCAGATCGCGAAGAAGACCATCAGGTAGGACGCCAAGCCATGCCACGGCCGGTCCTCGGCGATGCTGCCGGCAAGCTCCGTGGCGACCCGGCCGACCGCGACCACGAAGGTCAGGTCGAACAGCAACTCCAGCGGGGTGGACGCCCGGTGCGGCTCGGCAGTGTCGCGACCGGTCATCCGGACTTTCCAGGCCTGGCCGCCTGCGCGCTGCTCGATGCTCATCTGGCCCCCGTCGGTGCTCGAGTCCTGCTGGGTCGGTCGTTGCCGCGATTGTGCCGTGATCGCGCGGCCGGGTCCGTGACCCCAACGTGGTGGCGCGTTGTCAGGGGCAATCATTAAGCTTTCGCTTCATGACTACCACGGGGTATCTCCGCTTTCCGCACATTGTCGGAGATCAGATTGTGTTCACCGCCGAGGACGACCTGTGGCTGGTGTCCGCGGCCGGTGGCCAGGCCAATCGACTGACCGCCGATCGGGTGCCGGTCTCGCGTCCCAGGCTCTCGCCGGACGGTGCCAGCGTGGCGTGGGTCTCCCGGCGCGGCGGCGAGGCCGAGGTGTTCGCGATGCCCACCAGCGGTGGCACGGCCCGGCAGCTGACCTACTTCGGGCACCCCGGCACAACCCTGGTCGGCTACGACCCGGCCGGCCGGTTGATCGTCTACTCCGCCGGTAGCCAGCCGTTCCGCTCGCACGTGTGGGCCTATGCCATCGACCTGACCGACGGCGCCGACCCGACCCCGCAGCGGTTGCAGTACGGGCCGGTCGTCGCGGTCAGCCACGGCCCGTCCGGCGCGACCGTGGTCGGCACCGGCTACCTGCGCGACTACGCCCACTGGAAGCGGTACCGGGGTGGTACCGCTGGCCGGCTGTGGATCGATCCGACCGGCGCGGGCGAGTTCACCGAACTGGCCGGCGAGCTGGTCGGTCCGAAGACCCACCCGACCTGGCTGGCTGATCGGCTGGCCTTCCTGGCCGATTTCGAAGGCCACGGCAATGTCTATTCGGTGGCCGCCGACGGCAGCCAGCTGCGCCGGCACACCGACCACTCCCAGTTCTATGCCCGCCAGCTGGCCGGCGATGGCCAGCGCCTAGTCTACCAGCACGCCGGGCAGGTGTGGCTGATCGATGACCTGGCCGCCGACGCCCAGCCACGCCGGCTGGACATCAGCCTCACCAGCCCGCGCAGCAACCGCGCCGAGGCACCGGTGCCGGTCGCCGAGCACCTGGGCGAGCTGGCCGTCGACCTGGCCGGGCGGGCCAGCGCCATCGAGATCCGCGGCAGCATCGTGTGGCTGACCCACCGCAACGGCCCGGCCCGGGTGCTCGCCAGCACGCCCGGGGTCCGCTACCGGACGCCGGTGATCCTCGCTGGTGCCGACGGTGACTCGGTGGCCTACCTGACCAGCGCGGACGGGGCCGATGCGATCGAGATCAGCGGGCCGGCCGGCGAGCGGCACCGATTCGGCGCCGGCGAGCTGGGACGGGTGCTGGAGCTTGCGGCCGCACCGGACGGCAGCCGGTTGGTGGCTGCCAGCCATGACGGGCGGCTGCTGAGCATCGGCCTGGACCAGACGATCACTGAACTGGATCGGTCCCCGTACGGCGACATCTCCGGCCTGGCGTTCTCGCCGGACTCGCGCTGGCTGGCCTACGCCGCTGAGGAATCGACCGGTGAGCTGAACAGCATCCGGCTGCTGGAACTCAGCACCGGCGCGATCACCGCCATCACCGAGCAGCGGTTCAACGACACGGCGCCGGCGTTCAGCCTCGATGGCAAGTACCTGGGCTTCCTGTCCGCGCGCACCTTCGATCCGGTCTATGACGCCCACGTCTTCGACCTGGCCTTTCCGCTGGCCACCAGGCCCTACCTGGTCACCCTTGCCGCAAGCACCCCGTCCCCGTTCGATCCGGAACTGGCCGGCACCGCCAGCGATAACGCCGACAGCAAGCCCGCCCAGGCCACCGCTGGCGAAAGCGCCGATCGCGATGCGGATGCCGCTGGCGTTGCTCCGATCCAGGTTGACCTGGCCGGGATCGCGGACCGGATCGTCGCCTTCCCGGTGGCCGCCGGTCGGATCCGCAACCTGTTCGCGGTCAAGGACGGCTTCAGCTGGGCCAACGCCCCGGTCACCGGCGAACTCGGCGAGTCCCGTAACCCCGACGACGACGTGCGCCCGTCCTTGCATCGCTGGGATTTCGGCAAGCGCAAGCTGATCGAGCTGGCCGAGCACCTGGACGAGGCGCACGCCAGCGCGGACGGCCGCTCGCTGGTGGTGCGTGATGGCAAGGAATTGCGAGTGGTGCCGGCCGACCGCAAGCCGGCCGAGGATGGCAGCGACACCGTCAAGGTCGACCTGAGCCGGGTCCGGCTGAACGTGCAGCCGCCGGCCGAGTGGGCCCAGATGCTGGACGAGACCGGCC
>JBDSAN010000319.1:0-2658 GCA_039922115.1 Jatrophihabitantaceae bacterium | reverse complement strand
GGCGGCTACGTGCTGGCCGAGGCATCGTCCGGGATGGCCGAGGTGATCCTGATCGCCACCGGGTCCGAGGTGTCACTGGCCCTGACCGCGCGGGAGCGACTGGAAGCCGACGGCACCCCCACCCGGGTGGTGTCGATGCCGTGCGTCGAATGGTTCAACGCCCAACCGCGGTCCTACCAGCAGCAGGTGTTGCCGCCGGTGATCAAGGCCCGGGTGAGCATCGAGGCCGGCGTGCCGCTGGGTTGGCGCGAGATCGTCGGCGAAACCGGTGAGATCGTGGCGATCGACCACTTCGGCGCGAGTGCTGCGGCCGGGGTGCTGTTCGAGCAGTTCGGCTTCACTCCCGACCGGGTGGTCGCGGCCGCGCACGCCAGCCTGGAACGGGCCGGCAAGATCACCGGTGAAACGACCGGCACCTGATCGCGTTTAGCCAACAATTACCTGCTGTTTCTGCTCTCCAAAGGAGAACCCCATCATGAGCGATGCACTAGCGGACCTGTCCGGTCAGGGCGTATCCATCTGGCTGGACGACATCAGCCGCAACCGGTTGGTGAGCGGCAACCTGGACGAGCTGATCGCTGACAAGCACGTGGTCGGCGTGACCAGCAACCCGTCCATCTTCCAGAAGGCGTTGGAAGGTTCGGCCGAGGGCGATTCCCCCTACGCCGAGCAGGTGCATGACCTGGCCGTGCGCGGGGTGTCGCTGGAGGAATCGGTCCGGCTGCTCACCGCCTTCGACATCCGGTGGGCCTGCGACGTGCTGCGCCCGACCTATGACGCCACGCACGGGCAGGACGGCCGGGTCTCCATCGAGGTCGATCCGCGGATCGCGCACGACACCGACAAGACCTCGGCCGAGGCTCAGGCGCTGTGGTGGCTGGTGGACCGTCCGAACGTGATGATCAAGATCCCGGCTACCGAGGCCGGCCTGCCCTCGATCACCGAGGCAACCTCGCTCGGGATCAGCGTCAACGTCACGCTAATCTTCTCGATCGACCGGTATCGCAAGGTGATGGACGCCTACCTGACCGGGCTGGAGCAGGCCCGCAAGGCCGGCATCGACCTGTCCAGCATCCGCTCGGTCGCGTCCTTCTTCGTCTCCCGGGTGGACACCGAGATCGACAAGCGGCTGGACAAGCTCGGCTCGGACGAGGCCCGCGCGGTGCGCGGCAAGGCCGGCGTGGCCAACGCCCGGCTGGCCTACGAGGCTTTCGAAGCCGTTTTCGCCGGCGAGCGCTGGGAATCGTTGAAGGCCGACGGCGCGCACCCGCAGCGCCCGCTGTGGGCCTCGACCGGCGTGAAGGATCCGGCCTACGACGACACCATGTACGTGGTCGAACTGGTCGCGCCGAACACGGTGAACACCATGCCAGAAGCCACCCTCAAGGCGGTGGCAGATCACGGCACGATCACCGGAGCCACCGCCAACACCGGCTATGGCGAGGCGCGCGGCGTGGCGGCGCAGCTGTCCGAGCTAGGCATCGAACTCGATGAGGTCACCGAGCTGCTCGAGGTCGAGGGCGTTCAGAAATTCATGGATTCCTGGTCGATCCTGCTCGAAGGGGTGCAGAAGCAACTCACGGCCGGCGCTGCCAAGGCTGGCAAGTGAGCAGCGCGGCGGACCTTGCCCGTACCAGTGCTGGCGGCTTGACCGTCCAGCTTGGCTTTGCCGACGCCGATGCGCTGCAATCGAGCGTCGATGAGCTGGTGACCGACCGGATCGCCAGCCGGATCACCAACCGGGACGCCACCCTGTGGGGCCTGGACGCCGAGTCCGAGGCATCGATCCGGCTGTCCTGGCCGACCCTGGCCGAATCGTCGCGACCGCTGGTCGCCCAGATCGAGGCGCTGCGAGCCGAGCTGCTCGCCGACGGCATCGACCACGTGGTGCTGGCCGGGATGGGCGGCAGCTCGCTGGCGCCCGAGGTGATCTGCGCGACCGCGAGCGTCGAGCTGGTCACCCTGGACACGACCGATGCCGGCCAGGTGGCGGCCGCACTCGCCGATGACCTGGACCGGACCGTGCTGGTGGTGTCGAGCAAGTCGGGCGGGACGGTGGAAACCGACTCGCACCGGCGCGCGTACGAGAAAGCCTTTGCCGATAAGGGAATCGACCCCAAGCAGCGGATCGTGGTGGTGACCGACCCGGGCTCGCCGCTGCAGCAGGCAGCCGAGGACGCCGGCTATCGAAAGGTGTTCCTGGCCGACCCTGAGGTGGGTGGCCGCTACAGCGCGCTGACCGCGTTCGGGCTGGTGCCGTCCGGGCTGGCCGGCGCCGACATCGGTGCGCTGCTCGACGACGCTGCCGCGGCCGCCACGGTGCTCGCGGCCGATGACTCGACCAACCCGGGGTTGCGGCTCGGCGCGCTGCTCGGCCTTGGCCACAATTCCGGTTCGGACAAGGTGGTGTTCGCCGATTTCGGTTCCGGCATCAGTGGATTCGGCGATTGGGCCGAGCAGCTGATCGCCGAGTCCACCGGCAAGCTCGGACTCGGCCTGCTGCCGGTAGTGGTCGAGGCCCCGGCTGCTGCCGGCTTCGCCGATGCCGGCGCGGACGCGATCACCGTCCAGCTGGTGCCGGCCGGTGCCGGCTATGACCCGGACTACCCGCCGGCCTCCGGTTGGGGTGCCGCGACCAGCGGCCCGCTCGGCGGGCAG
>JBDSAN010000318.1:0-8829 GCA_039922115.1 Jatrophihabitantaceae bacterium | reverse complement strand
AGCGGGCCGTCGATGCCGTGCAGGGTGCGGTACTCGCAGATCGCCTGGCTGGTGGCCAGGATGTGGTTCTCATTGAAGGTGGTGGTCAACGACGAGCCGCGATGTCCGGAGGTACCGAAGCTGACTCGCTGCTCGGGCAACGACACGTCCGGCTTGAGGTCGTAGTAGGCCGCGGTCAGGGCCGCCACATCGACCAGGTCACCGACCTCGGCCGGCTGACCGGCCCGCGAGGAATTAGCCATGCCCAATCCAACCACGGTCGCGACCCTGTCACGGTCTGCTATCTGGGAGGATCTGGCGCATGCGGGTACTGGTGGTCGACGACGAGCCACAGATCGTGCAGGCCCTGACGATGAACCTGCGGGCCCGTCGCTACGAGGTGCACGTCGCAGGCGACGGGGCGGGCGCGCTGGAGGTCGCGGCGAAGTATCCACCGGACGTGGTGCTGCTCGATCTCGGTTTGCCGGACATGGACGGGGTCGAGGTGATCCACGGCTTGCGGGCGGCCAGCAGCGCCCCGATCATCGTGCTGTCCGGCCGGATCGGCGCCTCGGACAAGGTCGGTGCGCTCGATGCCGGCGCTGATGACTACGTGACCAAGCCGTTCGGGATGGACGAGCTGATGGCCCGGATGCGCGCCGTCGCCCGGCGTGCGGCGCCCGACAGCGGCACCCCGGCGGAGCTGCCGGTGATCGGGATCGGAGCCTGGCAGGTGGATCTGGCCGCGCACCGGATCACCGGGGCAGACGGTGCCGAGCAGCGGTTGACCAAGATCGAATGGCAGTTGTTGGAGCGACTGGTCCGCCATCCCGGCCAGCTGGTCACCCAGCGGCAATTGCTCAGCGAGGTTTGGGGGCCGCAGTACGTCAACGAGTCCGGCTACCTGCGCTTTCACTTCGGCCAGCTGCGGCGCAAGCTCGAAGCCGATCCCGGCCGGCCGCGGCACCTGATCACCGAACCGGGCATCGGCTACCGCTTCCACAGCTGATCCCGGCCGGCGTTACGGCGGTGCGACCACGCGGTAAGGGACTGGCCAATTCAGCAAGGGAGGGCTACCCTCGGCGTACTAAGTTCAGTGTCTAAACAAAATGCCCCGAACCGAGCGGTTCGGACGCACTGGAGGTAGCACGATGGACGAATTGATCCCGAGCGACCTGACTCCGACCAAAGCCGATCGCTTCTCCTTCGGACTCTGGACGATCGGCTGGCTGGGCCGTGACCCGTTCGGTGATGCGGTGCGGGCGCCGCTGGATGCGGTCGAGGCCGTCCACAAGCTGGCCGAGCTCGGCGCCTACGGGATCACCTTCCATGACGATGACCTGGTTCCGTTCGGAGCCTCGGCCGGCGAGCGGGACAAGCAACTGGCCCGGTTCGCCGAGGCGCTGGCCGAGACCGGGCTGGTGGTGCCGATGGTGACCACCAACCTGTTCACCCACCCGGTCTTCAAGGACGGCGGTTTCACCAGTAACGATCGGACGGTTCGCCGCTACGCGCTGCGCAAGGTGCTGCGCAACCTGGACCTGGCCGCCGAGCTCGGCGCGCAGACCTTCGTGCTCTGGGGCGGCCGGGAAGGCTCCGAATACGACACCGCCAAGGACGTCCGGGCGGCGCTGGATCGCTATCGCGAGGCGATGAACGTGCTGACCAGCTACGTGACCGACCGGGGCTACCCGATCCGGTTCGCGATCGAGCCGAAGCCCAACGAGCCGCGCGGCGACATCCTGCTGCCGACCGTCGGCAACGCGCTGGCCTTCATCAACAGCCTGGACCGACCCGAGCTGGTGGGCGTCAACCCCGAGGTCGGGCACGAGCAGATGGCCGGGCTCAACTTCGTCCACTCGATCTCGCAGGCGCTCTGGCACGGCAAGCTGTTCCACATCGACCTCAACGGCCAGCGCGGCATCAAGTTCGACCAGGATCTGGTGTTCGGGCACGGCGACCTGATGAACGCCTTCGGCTTGGTCGACCTGCTCGAATCCGCCGGCCCGGACGGCGGGCCTGCCTACACCGGCCCGCGGCACTTCGACTACAAGCCGTCCCGGACCGAGGACTACCAGGGCGTCTGGCAGTCGGCCAGCGCCAACATGCGGACCTACCTGCTGCTCAAGCAACGGGTGGCCGCGTTTCGTGCCGATCCCGAGGTGCAGCAGGCGCTGGCCGCTGCGAAGGTGGCCGAGCTGTCCGAACCGACCCTGGCCGCTGGTGAGAGTTATGCCGACCTGCTCGCCGACCGGGCCAGCTTCGAGGACTTCAACCCGGACCAGGCTGGCGTAGCCGGCTACGGTTTCGTCCGGCTGAACCAGCTGGCGCTGGAACACCTGACCGGCGCCCGGTAGGCCGGTAGGCCGGCTTGGCCAGCTAAGCGATGATCCGGACCGAGCGGAGGACCACCTCGCGATGACCGCACAGCTGGTGGCCGGTGTGGATTCGTCCACCCAGTCCTGCAAGGTGGTGATCCGCGACGCCGAGACCGGCGCGCTGGTCCGGCAGGGTCGAGCCAGCCATCCGGCGGGCACCGAGATCGATCCGGAGCGGTGGTGGCAGGCGCTGCAACGCGCGCTGGCCGAAGCCGGCGGCCTGGACGACGTCAGCGCGATCAGCATCGGCGGCCAGCAGCACGGGATGGTCTGCCTGGACCAGGCCGGCCAGGTGGTGCGACCGGCGCTGCTGTGGAATGACACCCGCTCGGCGCAGGCGGCCGCCGACCTGGTCGCCGAGTACGGCCCGGCTTTCTGGGCCGAGGCGGTGGGCATCGTCCCGATCGCGTCGTTCACCATCACCAAGCTGCGCTGGCTGGCCGAGCACGAGCCCGAGCAGGCAGCCAGGACCGCCGCGGTCTGCCTGCCGCACGACTGGCTGAGCTGGCGGCTGGCCCAGCAGTTCAACGGCCCGATCGGCATCGACGGCCTGATCACCGATCGCTCGGATGCCTCCGGCACCGGCTACTTCGACAGCCGGTCCAATCAGTATCGGGTCGACCTGCTGGTGGCCGCGCTCGGTCACCCGGTGGTGCTGCCGGCGGTGGCCGGACCGGCCGAGGTCGGCTACCGAACCGATCGGCTACTGATCGGGCCCGGCGCCGGTGACAACGCCGCTGGCGCGCTGGGCGTGCAGGCCGGTGATGAGGTGCTGGTGTCACTGGGCACCTCGGGGGTCGCCTGCGCCCGCAGCGCCGTGCCGGCTGTCGACCCGACCGGCACGGTCGCCGGATTTGCTGATGCGAGCGGCGGGTACCTGCCGCTGGTGTGCACGCTGAACGCGGCTCGAGTGCTGGATGCGGCCGCCCGGCTGCTCGGGGTCGACCTGGCCGAGTTCGGCGCGCTGGCGCTCGCGGCCGAGCCGGGCGCCGGCGGCCTGGTGGTGGTGCCCTACCTCGAGGGCGAGCGGACGCCGAACCTGCCGCACGCGACCGGGGCGCTGCACGGCTGGACGCTGGTCAGCGGCAGCCCGGCCAACCTGGCCCGGGCCGCCGTCGAAGGCATGCTGTGTGGCCTCGCGGATGCGCTGGATGCCCTTGCCGGACAAGGGGTTCCGGTCACCGGGGTGCGGCTGATCGGCGGCGCCGCGCAGTCGCCGGCGGTCCGCCAGATCGCACCGACCGTGTTCGGGGTGCCGGTCGCTGTGCCAGCTCCCGGCAAGTACGTCGCCGATGGGGCGGCCCGGCAGGCTGCCTGGG
This sequence comes from Jatrophihabitantaceae bacterium, assembly GCA_039922115.1. Taxonomy (GTDB): domain Bacteria; phylum Actinomycetota; class Actinomycetes; order Mycobacteriales; family Jatrophihabitantaceae; genus Jatrophihabitans_A. Next base: position 5,153 of record JBDSAN010000318.1, on the reverse strand, counting down.
TGCTGGCCACCTCGGTACTGGGCGAAACGGCCACCGCGCCGAGCTGGCAGCTCGGCGAGCTGGCACATTTCGAGGGACCGCCGACTCCGGACCTGCGATTACGATATGCCGAAGCATGCGGCAAATTTCTCAACCGGTAGCGGACCGACCCGATGAGTGAGCTGTGAGCAGCCCAAGGACGCCGGCCGGGCAGCAGACGGTCCGGCGGCACAACCTGAGCCTGATCACCTGTTCGGTGGCGACCGCGCCGAGTTCGCGGGCCGAGCTCGCGCTGCGGACCGGGCTCACCAAGGCCACCGTGTCCAGCTTGGTGGACACCCTGCTCGCGCACGGCATCCTGATCGAGGGCGCCGCTCCGAGCGCCCGGGTCGGCCGGCCGGCCCGGCCGGTGTCGCTCAATCCGGACGGCCCGGTCGCCCTCGGTGTCGAGATCAATGTCGATTACCTGGCTGGCTGCCTGCTGAACCTGCCCGGCCAGCTGCGTGCGCACCGGCAGGTCATGGTGGACAACCGGCAGCGCTCGGCTACCGAGATGGTCGCCCAACTCAGCGAGCTGTGCGTGGAGCTGCGCGCCGACTGCGGGGCCGACCTGATCGCCGGCGCGCTTGCGGTGCCGGGCGTGGTCGGACTTGACCGGACGGTGCTGCGCGCGCCGAACCTGCCAGCGCTGACCGGCACCCGGCCCGGCGACCAGTTGGCTGACCTGCTCGGCATCGAACAGCTCCAGCTGGACAAGCTCCAGCTCGACAAGTTTCAGCTGGACAACGAGGCCAACTACGGCGCGCTCGGGTGGCTCCGTTCGGTGCCGGCAGCCGATCGCGATTTCGTATATGTATCAGGCGAAATCGGGGTCGGAGCTGGCCTGGTGGTGGACGGCAACCTGTTCCGCGGGGTCAGCGGCTTCGCCGGTGAGCTAGGCCATGTGGTGGTCGATCGAGCCGGCCCGAGGTGCAGTTGCGGCGGGTCCGGTTGCGTCGAGCAGTACGCCGGCCAGGACGTGCTGCTGCGCCGGGCCGGCGCCCGCGATCCGGCCGCACTGGAAGCGGCGGTAGCGGCCGGCGATCCGGCCGCGCTGGCCGCGGTCGAGCAGGCCGGTGCCGCGCTGGGGGTGGGGTTGGCCTCGCTGCTGAACGTGCTGGACCTGCCAGCGATCGTGCTGGGCGGCTTGTACGCCAGGCTGTTCGACGCGCTCACCCCGTCCCTGCTGGCCGAGTTGGAACCACGGGTGCTCGCCGGCCCGGGTATCCGGCTGCTGCGCTCGACGCTGGGCGGCGACGCGGCGGTGCGTGGCGCGGCCGGGGCGGTGCTCGACCGGGTGTTGCTGGATCCGACCACCGCGATCGGCGCCGCCGAACTCTGAACCGGCTACCGGGTGGGTCGGGCGTTGAGGTTCCAGTAGCCCTTGGCGTAGATCGCGGTCCGGTGCAGGCCGAGCCGGTTGAGCTGATCGCGCAGGCTCACCACGGCACGGGACTCGCCCAGCACATAGCCGTACCCGCTACCTGGCAGCGGGTCGAGTTCGGCCGCGGCGGCGGCCAGCAGGTCCGCCTGGCCGGCGGCCGCGTCGCCGCGGGTCAGCCAGCTCACCGTCGCCGCCTCGGCCAGCGGGTAGCGCTCGGCCGGCCCGGATACCTCGGCCAGCACCCGGATCGTCCGGCCGGCCGCCTCAGCGGCCTCGGCCAGCGCGCCGACAGCCGGCAGGCCGGACTCGTCGGTCAGTGCCAGCAGCCAGTCAGCGGCCGGCAACGGTAGCTGACCACGCGGGCCGAAGAAGCTGACCGGATCACCTATCCGCAGCCCGGCCGCCCAGCTGGAACCAGGGCCGTGGCCGTGCAGCACCGCATCGACGAGCATGGTGTCAGTCGACACCGATCGGACGGTGTAGCGCCGCCGGACCTCGCGATCGGGCGCGGCCAGCACGATCGCGATGTCGCAGCCGAGCGGCCAGTGCTGCTCGGCAATCTCGGGAGCTGACACGGCGATCCGGCGCATCTGTGGTGACAGGTGCCACAGGTCGGTCACGGTAGCCAGGAATTGCTGGGTCCGGGTGGGTTGTTGGACTGCAGGCATGGTCGTTCAAGCATGCCTTACCCACGACCTGCCGAACCAGCACCCCAGTATCGATACGAGGAGTCACATGCCCGTCGAATTGAAGAAGGTCGCCTACACCACCGCAGCTACCGCCAAGGGCGGCCGGGCCGGCCACGTGCGCAGCGCTGATGGCCTGGTCGACTTCGACCTCGCCCAGCCTGGCTCGACCCCAGAGCCGGCAGTCAACCCCGAGACGCTGTTCGCCGCCGGATACGCATCCTGCTTCCAGGGCGCACTGGAGAACCGGGCCAAGACCAAGGGGGTCGACACCTCAGGCTCGACGGTCACCGCGCAGGTCTCCTTCGGCCCGTCCGAGGACGGCGGCTTCGGCCTTGCCGTCGAACTCGAGGTCAGCATCCCGGGCGTGGATCCGGCCCAGGCGCAGGAGCTTGTCGAGCTGGCACATCAGTTCTGCCCGTACTCCAAGGCCACCCGCGACAACATCGTGGTCACCCTCAAGCTCGCCTGATTCCCGGCAGTTCGTCGGCTACCTCCGTCCCCGGGACGCTATGGTTCACCTAGCACCGAGGGCGGAGGATCAGTCGTGTTATCGCTGACATTCTCGGCTCAGGACGTCGCCAATACCCGGCTCGGTTTCTCCGCGCTGCAGGAGGCGGTCTTCAGCCTGCTGGCCTTGAAGGACCCGGCCAAGCACACGATCCATCTGAAATGGCTGAAGCAGACCAAGGCCGAGATCGAGCAGATCGGCCTCGATATCAGCCCGGTCGCTGACCTGATCCTGCCGCCCGGCTGGTCGATCCCGGACTTTCTCACCCCGCCGCCGGCCGGTCCGATGCCGGACTTCGACGATGAGCTCGACGAGCTCGCCAAGACCAGCCACGAGCAGGTGCGGGCCGACCTGCGCACGCTGACCGGGCCGTGGCCGCCGATCGCTCACCTGCTCTACGACGACCCAGCCACCGGCCTGGACCTGATCTGCCGGTTCCTCAGCGACTACTGGCAACTGACCCTCGCGCCGTACTGGCCGGCCATGCGCTCGGTGCTCGAGGGCGACGTGCTTTACCGGGCCAGCCAGCTGGCCCGGGGTGGTGCCGCTCAGCTGTTCTCCGACCTGGCGCCCACCGTCCGCTGGGACGAGCAGGGCCTGCAGGTCGCCCATCGTGGCCTGTCCGGGCTGGTTTCCCTCGATGGCGCCGGGCTATTGCTCGTCCCGTCGATCTTCGTCTGGCCGGCCGTGTTCACCACCACCGCGATGCCCTGGCAGCCGACGATGATCTATCCGGCTCGCGCCAGTGGCAACCTCTGGAATGCCAGCCGGGCCAAGTCGGTGTCGGCGCTGTCGGCGGTGATTGGCGGCGCCCGGGGCCGGTTGCTGCTGGAGTTGTCGGCGCCGGCGTCCGGGTCTGACCTGGCCCTTCGGGTCGGCCTGTCGCCGGGAGGCGCGTCCCAGCAGTTGACCCTGCTCCGGGCAGCCGGCCTGGTCACCTCGCATCGCATCGGCCGGGTCGTGCTGTTCTCGCGCACCGCGCTGGCCGACGAGCTGGTCTCGGAGATCTCTGACCTGCCCTGATTTTTCGATCGTGGGCGACCCGCCGTCAGGCCACACCGATAGCGGGACGATTTAGTTGCAGCTTAAACGCTAACCTCCATCGGCGTTTCCTGGTGATCCTTGCTGCAGCCACCGCGCAACGGCTGAGTGACTCATCGCTCTTATGGTCGCGGCGCGTAAGGCCGTAGCACCAGGAGGAACCGAAGATGCTGACCAGCCGTGCATCTATGTCGCCCGCGATCGATCTGCGCAGCGACACCCTCACCGTGCCGGACGAGCAGCTTCGGCGCGCGATCAGCCGGGCCAGCGTCGGCGACGACTGCTTCGGTGAGGACCCGACTATCCGGGAGCTGGAATATCGCTGCACCGAGTTGCTCGGCTGCGAAGCAGCAATCTTCATGCCGACCGGCACCTTCAGCAACCAGGTAGCGATCCGGGTGCACACCCAGCCCGGCGACGAGCTCATCACCGATGCCGATTACCACGTCAATTTCTACGAGAGCGCCCAGACCGCGGCGATGGCTGGAGTGGCGATCAACGCCATCCGAACCACCGACGGCATTCTCACCCCGGAGCTGGTTGACCAGGCGCTGGGCAGCAAGCCACGCGGTTGCCTGTACGCCGAGCCGAAACTGCTCTGCCTGGAAAACACCATCAACGCCCATGGCGGCCGGGTGTTCCCGTTCGCCCGGCTGGCCGCAGTGAGCGAGCACGCCACTCGAGCCGGCCTGGCGGTGCACCTGGACGGGGCCCGGCTGTTCAACGCCAGCGCCGCGTCCGGCGTCCCGCTACACGAGTACGGCCGGATCGTCGACACCATCTCGGTCTGCTTCGCCAAGGGCCTGGGCGCGCCGTTCGGCAGCGTGCTGGCCGGCACCAGCCAGGCGATCAACCGGGCCCGGCGGGCCCGCAAGTGGATGGGTGGCGCGTTGCACCAGGGCGGCTTCATGGCAGCCGGCGCGCTGCACGCGCTGGAGCACAACACCGCCCAGTTGCACGATGACCACCTGCACGCCCGGGTGTTGGCGCAGTTGCTGGCCCAGGATCCCAGCCTGGGCATCGACCCAGCCCAGGTGCAGACCAACGTGGTGATCATCGACCTGTCGGCGACCGGATGGGCACCGGACGCCTTCGTTGCTGAGGCGCAACGCAATGGCGTGCTGATGATGCGCTGGGTCGGCACTCGGGTCCGCGCGGTGACCAGTAGCAACGTCACCGAGGCCGACGTCCGGGCAGCCGCCGATCGGATCCTGGACCTGGTCGCGGTGCGGGCGGCATGAGCGCGGCCCCATCGCAGCTTCGCCAGCTGGTCGCGGTCCGGGCCTGCAGCGCGGTCAGCTACTACGCGTTCACGCCGTTCGTCCCGCTGTGGGCCGAGCGTCATCTCGACCTCTCGGCGGTCGCCGCCGGTGGCGCGCTGGGGCTGTCGCTGCTGGCCACCAGGGCGGGCGGCCTGCTGCTGCCGCCGGTGATCGACGCGCTCGGCTGCACCCTCAGCGTCCGGCTCAGCTACTGCAGTATCGCGGTCGGATACCTCGTCATTGCAACCCAG
>JBDSAN010000317.1:0-5684 GCA_039922115.1 Jatrophihabitantaceae bacterium | reverse complement strand
TCTGCCCCAGCGCTGAGGTGGCGCCGACGGCTCGCGACAACCGCCTACAGCCCGCGCGGTAAGGTCGCGGCCATGACGAAAACACCCGTGAATGTCACCGTCACCGGCGCCGCCGGTCAGATCGGCTACAGCCTGCTGTTCCGGATCGCGGCCGGGCAACTGCTTGGTCCGGACGTGCCGGTGCGGCTTCGGCTGCTCGAGATCGCCCCCGCGCTCAAGGCTGCCGAGGGCACCGCGATGGAGCTGGATGACTGCGCCTTTCCGTTGCTGGCCGGCATCGACATTTTCGATGACGCGACCGCCGCCTTCGACGGGGTGAACGTGGCCCTGCTGGTCGGCGCCCGGCCGCGTACGGCCGGCATGGAGCGCGGTGACCTGCTCAGCGCCAACGGCGGCATCTTCAAGCCACAGGGCGAGGCGATCAACGCCGGCGCGGCCTCCGACGTCCGGGTGCTGGTGGTCGGCAACCCGGCCAACACCAACGCGCTGATCGCGGCCTCGCACGCCCCGGACGTGCCCAAGGACCGGTTCACCGCGATGATGCGCCTCGATCACAACCGGGCGATCAGCCAGCTGGCGGCCAAGACCGGCAAGCCGGTCACCGAGATCCGCAAGATGACCATCTGGGGCAACCACTCGGCCACCCAGTACCCGGACCTGCTGCACGCCGAGGTGGCCGGCCAGAACGCTGCCGAGCTGGTCGGTGACCAGGCCTGGCTGGAGAACGAGTTCATCCCGACCGTGGCCAAGCGCGGTGCGGCCATCATCGAAGCCCGGGGCGCGTCATCGGCCGCCTCGGCCGCAGGTGCGGCGATCGATCACGTCTATGACTGGGTGAACGGCACTCACTCGGACAACTGGACCTCGGTCGGCATGGTTTCCGATGGTTCCTACGGCATCCCGGACGGCCTGATCGCGGGCTTCCCGGCGCGGTCGGTCGATGGCCAGTGGCAGATCGTGCAGGGCCTGGAACTGGACGAGTTCTCCCGTGCCCGGATCGACGCCTCGGTGGCCGAGCTGGTCGGTGAGCGGGACGCGGTGCGCGAGCTCGGCCTGATCTGACAGCAGGTGCACTGACGGCGCGGACGGCCACTATGGTCGTCCGCGCCGCTTGCTGTTGCTGAACCAGGGCAAACCGGACCGCTTGATTTCTGCCTTAACGATCATGGTAAATCCCCGATCCGATGTGGCGCCGGTCACGAATGACTGGCTGAGACCGCTGCACCCTGCCTGAGTCGAGCCTCAGAGTCGGACAGCCTGCAAGCCGGCCTCATACCTATTTCTCTGGGGAAAGGTCTGCGCACATGTCCGAATCCACCCGTCGTCGCTTCTTGATCGCCTCCGGCACCGGTGCCGCGGCGGTCGGCGTCGCCGCTGCCATGCCGGGCGTCGCCGGCGCGCAGCCGGTAGCCCGAACACCAAAGCTCAAGCTGCCCGAGAACGCCCAATCGCTGGTCGCGCACGTCAGCGACCCGAGCAGCGGAACCATCACGTTGTTCCTGGCTGAGCACGAGGTCGTGGTGCACGATCCCGACCTGGTCGCCCGGCTCGCCCGTGCCGCCGGTTCGAAGTCCTCGCACGGCTTGGAGGACTGATGTCATCGCATCGCGAAGCACCTGAGATCTCGAAGGATCCGGTTGCCGACAACACCGACGTCTACGCCTTCGTCAGTCCGGATCGCCCTGGCACGGTGACCCTGATCGCGAACTTCATCCCGGCACAGCAGCCCAACGGTGGTCCGAACTTCTTCGAGTTCGGCGATGACGTGCTGTACGAGATCCACATCTCCAATTCCGGCACCGCCCGTGCCGATATCAGCTACCAGTTCCGGTTCAACACCAAGATCATCAACCCGAACACGTTCCTGTACAACACCGGCCCGATCGGCTCGATCACCGACACCAAGAACTGGAACCGGCCGCAGTACTACTCGCTGACCCGGGTGCAGCGCGGTGGCGATCACGGCTGGGACTGGGACCGGGACGGTCGCGGCGAACTGCTCGGCCGCGGCCTGACCGTGCCGCCGGTCAACGTCGGCGTGCGCAGCACCCCGAACTACGCGGCGACCTTCACCAACGCCGCCGCCCACGACCTCGGGCACGGCCGACGGGTGTTCGCCGGCCAGCGGGCCGACGGCTTCCACGTCGACCTGGGCAGCATCTTTGACCTGGGCGTGCTGCGCCCGTTCGAAGCGGCCCACCTGATCCCGTCGGCGGCGGCCGCTGGGGTGAACGGGGTGCAGGGCACCAACGTGCACAGCCTCGTGCTGCAGGTGCCGTTCAGCGACGTCGCGCGCGGCGGCAAGACCCCGCATGACGTGCTCGACGCCGGTTCGGTGATCGGGGTATGGGCCTCGGCCAGCCGTCGCCGGTCCAAGGTGTTCGACCACGACGCTGGACGGTCGGTCAGCTACGGCTCCTACCAGCAGGTGTCTCGGCTCGGAAACCCTTTGTTCAACGAGGTAATCGTGCCGATGGCCGAGAAGGACCTGTGGAACAGCCTCGACCCGCACTCGGACGGCCGGTTCGCCAAGTACGTGACCAAGCCCGAACTCGCCGGCCTGCTGCCGGTGCTCTACCCGGGCGTGTTCCCGAAGCTGGCGGCCTACACCAAGCCCCGGGCCGACCTGCAGGCAATCCTGCTGACCGGCATCCCGAAGGGTGTGGTGCCCGGCTTCCAGAACAACACCGGGCCGGTGCTGGCCGACATGCTGCGGCTGAACCTGGCCGTACCTGCCTCGGCCAGTCCGAACCCGATCGGCCTGGTGGCCGGTGATGCTGCCGGATTCCCCAATGGCCGCAGGCTGATCGACGACGTGGTCGCGATCGAGCTGCGGGCAGTGGCGGGGGCGACGATCCCACTGGTGGATCCGAGCTACACCCCGGACGGTGCGGCAGCGGTCCTTACCGACGGGACGTCGAACACCAACTCGCCGTTCTCGAACAGCTTCCCGTACCTGGGCACCCCGGCTGGTGGTTACCAGACACAGCCGGCGGTTCCGGCCAGCTGAGCCTGATCGGAACTCGCCCAACGTCCGAACGAGCGTGGCCCATCACCCGCGCTCGTTCGGACAATCACCTGATCAACCAAGGAGAATCTGATGGTTGAAGACAACAGCCACGCCGGTCAGGGGCCGGTGGTGCTCGATATCGGTGGCGAGATCGGTGCCTTGATCATCCAGGCACCGGCTGAGCTCGCCGGGCACGAGATCGAGGTGCGTCCGGTCGGCGGGGCGGCCAAGCAGCGATTCGACGCCGCCATCAGCCACTCGCACCATGAGCATGATGGCCAGCCGCACAGCCATCACCCGGCCCTGGTGCACGTCGCGGTGCTCGGCCGGCCGGCCGGCGGTCAGCTCAGCTACAGCGCGGTTTTCGGCGAGCTGACCGACGGCGAGTACCAGTGCTACCTGCGTCCGGACGGGCCGGTGGCGCTCACCGTCACGGTGCGTGGCGGCGAGGTGAGCAGCGAGACCTGGCCCGGCTAAGCGAATGTCACCACCAGCGTGCATTCAAGCGCACGCTGGTGGTGACATTTCAGCCGAGCTACAGCCGGATCGGCATCAGGATCGAGAAGCTGCCGTCCCGGCCCGGGTTGCGGATTGCCAGCGGCCCGATCGACCCACCCAGTTCTAGGGTGAGCTGATCGGACCGGCCGGCGGCCAAGGCCTGCAGCAGGAACTCCCGGTTGACCCCGACCGCCAGCTCGTCCGGCTGCGGGTCGCCGGCGTTCACCTGCAGCGCACCGGTTCGGTCCAGGGTGAGCACGCTGACCTGGTACTCAGCACCGTCCTGGTCCCTGGTCCGCGTCCTGGTCGGGGCCTGCCCGATCGCGTGTCGCAGGTCGGCGGCGGCGATCGGCACCTGCCGTCCTGGCTCCAGCCGCACCAGCCGCTGGTAGTCCGGAAACTCGTGGTGCAGCGTCGCGCCGCGAATCTCCTTCTCTGGCAAGCTGAATGTCAGCTCATCGGCACTCAGCCGGACGGTCAGCGGGCCGGATGAGTCAGCGAACTCGGCAAGTAGCGCGTCGATCACGGCAGTCGGTGCCAGCACGGCCAGCGAGTGGCCGGTCGCGGTATCCGGCTCGACGGTGCTGACCGCCAGCCGGTACCGGTCGCTGGCCACCAGCCGCAGGGCTGGCTGATCGGTGTCAAGATCGAGCAACACCCCGCAAAGCATTGGCAATTCGGGGTTGGTGCTGGCCGCGAACCGGACTTCGGCAACGGCGTCGAGGAAGCTCTTGACGGGCAGGACGATGGTGGCCATCGGATTCTCCATAGTGGCGAGGTGGTCTCGGACTGTGGACAGTTCCCGACGGGCATCGGCCAGGCCATCCTCGAGCCGGCGCAGGTGCGCATCGAGCGCGGCCAAGCCGAGCGCAGCCAACCCGCGATCAGCCAACCCGCGATCAGCCAACCCGCGATCGGCCGAACCGCGATCGGCCAGCCCAGCTTTGCCGGCCAGCCCAGCCTCGGCCGCGCCGGCCAGCACCACCTTGATCTCGGCCAGCGGCATGCCGACCCGGCGCAGCCGGGCAATCAACCGGGCTGGCCTGAGCTGGTCACCGGCGTACTTTCGGTAGCCGGTGCTCGGATCCACCCAGGCCGGCAACAGCACGCCGGCGCCGTTGTAGAACCGCAGCGCGCTGATACTCAGCCCGCTGAGTGCGGCCAGCTCGCCGATCCCGTACAGGTTCTGTTCCACCTGGCTGACCCTCCCGTCTCAACCTGCTTGAGAGTCAAGCAGGTTGGCCGGAGCCTGGTTAGCCGGGTGCGCTGGGTGGGGGACCTGATGGGGCTGGCCGATCGGGCTCAGAGTTCGCCGAGCACCGCGCGGCGCAGCACGTCCAGCCCCACACTGCCGATGTCCAGCGCCCGGCGGTGGAAGGCCTTGAGGTCGAAGTCGGCCCCGGCCCGCTCCCGGGACTCGTCGCGAAGCTGCAGCCACAGCCGCTCGCCGAGCTTGTAGGACGGCGCCTGGCCCGGCCAGCCCAGGTAGCGATCGAGCTCGTAGCGCAGGAACTTCTCGGCCATGTGCGAGTGGGTGGACAGCAACTGCCAGGCCTTGTCGTAGGTCCAGGCGCCACCACCGACCTCGGCCGGAGCCTCGAAGCCGCAGTGCACCCCGATATCGATCACCACCCGGGCCGCCCGCAGCGACTGGCCGTCCAGCAGGCCGAGCCGATCGGCCGGATCGTCCATGAAGCCGAGGTCGGCCATCAACCATTCCGAGTACAGCGCCCAGCCCTCGCCGTGCCCGGACGTCCAGGCGGCCAGCCGCCGCCAGCTGTTGAGCAGTTCCTTGCGGTAGACGGTCTGGGCGATCTGCAGGTGATGGCCGGGCACGCCCTCGTGATAGACCGTGGTCAGCTCCCGCCAGGTGGCGAACTCGGTCACCCCGGCCGGTACCGACCACCACATCCGGCCCGGACGGGAGAAGTCATCGGACGGCCCGGTGTAGTAGATGACTCCCGTGTTGGTCGGCGCGATCATGCATTCCAGCCGGCGGACCGGCTCCGGGATGTCGAAGTGGGTGTCGGCCAGCGCCTCGATGGCAGCGTCGGCGCGTTCCTGCATCCAGTCCCGCAGCGCCTCGGTGCCGCTGATCCGGCGCAGCGGGTCGGCCTCCAGGAACGCGATCGCCTCCTCGACCCCGGCGCCGTGCTTGATCTCGTTTGCGCTCTGG
>JBDSAN010000316.1:0-9959 GCA_039922115.1 Jatrophihabitantaceae bacterium | reverse complement strand
CCGGCGATGCCCTCGTCGTTGAGCCGGCGCTCGGCATCGATGAGCAGGCCTTCCAGGATTCGCTCGCCGGCCTTGTCGTGGGTGACCAGGCCGACCAGCGAGTCGCATTCCGGGGTGGCGTACTCGGGATGGCTACCCACATCGAGGTAGAGCCGGGCACCGTTACGCAGAAAGACATTGGACGACCGGCCCCAGCTCACCACCCGCCGAAACAGGTAGCGAGCGACCTCGTCCGGGCTGAGCCGGCGTTGACCTTCGAACGTGCAGGTCACGCCGTACTCGTTCTCGATTCCGAAGATCCGTCGCTGCACGCAGTCCAGCCTAGTCAGGCTCGAGCGGATATGCGTTGTGCTCGTGCCGAACCGCGCGCATCGTTACCCCACGGTGTTGCCCGATCACCCGCTGGCATCGGCTGATCACCAACCTACGTTCGACGTTAAGTTGGGTAACCGCATTTGGTACGTAGCGCATGCCGTCGTTGCGTTGTGCCGCACTAACGGGTACTGAGACGTAGGAGAACACAGATCGGGGACCGTCTCGGCGCACGGTTTGTTGGCGCCGGCCCGGAACCCCAGCACGCCTTGCGGGGACGCGATGACTGGGTTGGCGGGGTGAGGGCAGACTTCGGCGAGCCTGTTGCTGCCAATCCGCTAACGCTGCTGCCGGCCGCCGGTTGCGCCCTGATCTGCGCACTGATCCTGCTCGGCTTCGGCCGGCGCCGGCGGTGGTAGGTCACCGGTCGAGACCGACCGCACCGGCGCGCTCAGCCAGGCCCGCGCTGCCTCAACGGCACCGGCACGGCGTGGTCGGGCCGCTGCTGAGCACGCTGCTGCTGGTGTCGCTGGTCGCCGGCTACGGCTACATCGTGCTGGCTGAGCCTGGCCGCTCCGGCCGGGCCGCTCATTTCGCCGTTGCACCGCCGAGCAGCGCCATCCCGACGAGCGGCAGCCCGACTAGCGCCAGCGTCAACCCGCCGGTGCCACCGCCGGCCGCGACCAGCAGCCCACCGGTCCGGCTCACCATCGCCGCGATCGGGGTGGACACCAGCCTGCAATCGCTGGGGCTACTGTCCGACGGCAGCCTGCAGCCGCCAACCCGCTGGGACGTGGCCGGCTGGTATGCCCGAGGCGTCCTGCCGGGCAATGTCGGTCCCGCGGTGATCGCCGGACACGTCGACTCGACGTCCGGGCCCGCGGTGTTCTTTCGCCTGCGCGAGCTGCGGGTGGGCGACCAGCTCGTCGTGCGGCGGCAGGACGGCACCCGGGCGAGCTTCGAGGTGGACGACGTTCATGCATATTCGAAAGCGCAATTCCCGACCAGCGCGGTCTACGGCCCGGCCGCGGAGCCGGTGCTCCGGCTGATCACCTGCACCGGCGACTTCGACCCGAACGCCGGCAGCTACCTGCAGAACCTGGTGGTTTCGGCGCACCTGGTCTGACCGTCACCGGCTGGTCCGATCGCGCTGCCAGCGCGGCAAGCTGACCAGCTACAAGCTCAGCTGCAGGACGGTGACCCCGGCGGCGTCGGTAACCTCGATCCGGCTGAGATTTCGCCGCGACCACGGGCTGTCCCGGCTCAGCTCGACGTCCTCACCGGATTGCGCGGTCCAGCTGCCGAGCTCGCGCAACTGGCCGAGCCGGTTGACCACGACCATCGTGTACGACGGGGCAGCGGTGGCCGGATACGGCGCGCTGCCACCGGAGCGGTAGCCGCAATCGAGCCGGATCCGGACCGCCGAATCGGAACCGGTCAGGGTCACCGTCGCCCGGACATCGCCATGGTTCGGGCCGACCGAGACCATCGCCAGCGGCTGGGCGCGGTGCTGATCTGACCACAGGTGGTCGCCGAGCCCGACCACCAGCGCCAGCACGCAGGCCACCGCGAAACCGATCGCGGTCGCCCGCCAGGCCCGGTGGCGTCGGGTGGCCGCGACCTGGGCGAGCAGGCCAGCCAGCAGCGTGTCCGGTGGCCGCAGGGCGGCAGCGTCGTCCAGGTCGGTCAGCTCACCGATCGAGACGGTGCCCAGCAGCGTCGGCAGCGCACTCAGCTCGGCCAGCGCGTCCTGGCAGCGGGCGCAGCCGAGCAGGTGCCGCTCGAACTGGGCCTGCTCGTCGGCGTCGAGCGCCCCGAGCAGGTAGGCGGCATCGTCGAAAGCGAAGGTGGCGTGCTCAGCCTCGGCGGCTTGCCGCGCGCGGTGCTCGGCGCTGGCGAATTCGTCGCCGCTCACTGGACAACTCCCATCTCGGACAGGGCGAGCTTGAGTGCTCGCAGCGCGTAGTGGGTGCGCGACTTCACGGTGCCCTCGGCAATCTGCAGCCGCTGCGCGGTCTCGCGCACCGACGATCGCCGGTAGAACATCTCCACCAGCACCGCCCGGTGCTCGGCGCTGAGCTGGCCGAGCGCGTCGACGATCAGCCGCGATTGGACCAGCGCGTCGGTGTGGTCGACCCCAACCGGCTCCGGCAGGTCGGCGACCAGCCGTTCCGGGCGGGAATTGCGGGCCCGCCACTCGTCGATGACGATCCGCCGGGCCACCGTGTACAGCCAGCCACGCGCCGAACCGACCTGCTCGACGCTGAAGGCGGGGCTGTTCGGGTGCCGCCAGGCCCGCAGCAGCGTCTCCTGCACGACGTCCTCGGCCGCCTGCCGATCGCCACCGGTCAGTCGCACCGCGAAGGCCCACAGCGCGGCCGCATGCTCGTCATGCAATGCCTGCATGAGCGCTTGCTCATCGCCTGCGGTACGAGGCTGTGGCATCCGGGGTCCTGTCGAATCGGTATCGGCGGCTCATCCAGCACAACGTGGCCGGGCCATGCCTGGTTCACCGCTTAGCCTGGTCAGTACCCAGCCATTCTGCGCCGACCGGTCCGGCTGGGTCGGCCCATCCCGGTAACGGCCCACACCGGTGACGGTTCGCACCGGTGACGGTTCGAACCAGGTTCGGGCCCGGTTTGAACCGAACCCTCGCCGCCGACGTCGGCAGACAATAGGTGCACCTACCGAATCGACTGGAGATTGCCTGATGAATTCCGTGAACGAGCCGCTGACCGAGCCGACGCCCGACGCCAGCCGAGCACCGTTGCAGGTCAGCCGCCGCGGCATGCTGGCGGTCGGAGCCGTCGGCGTGTCAGCCACCGCGCTGGCTGCCTGCAGCAAGGCCGCCTCGCCCAGCAGCGCGCCGCCGGCAGCGGGCTCGTCCACCGGTTCGGCCAGCACCGGGACGTCGTCGGCCAACACCCCGGCCGGGCCGCTGGCAAAGCTGTCCGACATCAAGGTCGGCGAGGCGATCTCGGCCACCGGCCCGGACGGCGCGAAGATCATCATCGCCCGACCCAGCCAGACCACGGTCGCGGCGTTCAGCGCGATCTGCACCCACCAGGGCTGCACGGTCGCGCCGGCCGGCAAGGAACTGGACTGCCCCTGCCACGGCTCGGTCTACAACGCCACCACCGGTGAGGTGATCAACGGGCCGGCACCCCGGCCGCTGGCCAAGGTCAATGTCAGCATCTCCGGCGACAACGTGGTCGCCGGCTAGCAGCCGTCCGGGCGGTGGCTACTCCCCGCTCGGCGCCGGCTGGTCCCCGTCAGCCGGCAGGCCGCCGCCGTCCGGGGCCTCGGCTTTGGCCGGGTCCCCGGCGGCGGTTGGTCCAGCGCTCGGGTCGGTGGCCGTCCCGGCCGCCGGCTCAGCTGCCGGGTCGGTAACCGCAGCGGTCGGCAGCAGGCTGGACAGCGCCGCTCCGGTGATCCGGCGGAACTTGCGCTTGCCCCGATTGCGATCCAGTACCGCCACCTCGAGCCCGGCCGCGACCAGTTCCCGGGCTGCGCCGGCCTCGCCACCGACCGAGCCGAGGGCGCGCACCGCCACCCCGATCGCCTCGGCCAGCGGCAGGTTGGGACCGAAGGAGTCCTTCACCTGGGCGGCGACCGCATCGGCCTGCCCGCCCATCACCAGGTAGTGCGGCTCGTCAACGATCGTCCCGTCGTAGGACAGCCGGTACAGCTGGTCATCGTCCGCGATCGCGCCGACCTCGGCAACGCAGATCTCGACCTCGTAGGGCTTCTGTTGCTCGGTGAAGATCGAGCCGAGCGTCTGGGAGTAGGCGTTGGCCAGCGCCCGCGCGGTCACGTCCCGGCGGTCGTAGGAATAGCCGCGCAGGTCCGCCAGCCGGATGCCGGCGACCCGCAGGTTCTCGAACTCGTTGTACTTGCCGACCGCGGCGAACCCGATCCGGTCATAGATTTCTGACACCTTGTGCAGGGTGGACGGGCTGGGGTTCTCCGCGACGAAGAGCACCCCATCGGCATACATCAGCACGACCACGCTGCGCCCGCGAGCGATGCCCTTGCGGGCGAACTCCGAGCGATCCCGCATGATCTGCTCGGCCGAGGCGTAGAACGGCATCGACATGGATTATCTCCGGTTCGGGGTGGACTGTTCGGACGGTGGAAGTCGGGGTGCTCGCGCCTCAGGAACCGGGCGCGGCCGCGCGCCGCTGCACGAGGGCACGCACCATCGTTTCAAGGCCGCTGTCCGGAAACCGGCGCACGCCGTCAGCGGTGGCCGCGTAGACCACCGGGTAGATCCGGCGATTGAGGTCCGGGCCGCCGGTCGCGGAGTCGTCATCGGCCGCGTCGTACAGGGCTTCGACCGCGATCTCGATCACCTCGTCCTCGGTGAGCCCGGTACGCCACAGCTTCTTCAGCGCGCTCTTGGCGAACAGCGAGCCGGAACCGACCGCGTGGTAATACTGCTCCGGGTAGCGGCCGCCGGTGACGTCATAGCTGTAGATCCGGCCGGCCTGCGCGGCCTCACCGGCCGCGGCGGCATCCAGATCGAAGCCTGCGAACAGCGGCACCACCGCCAGCCCCTGCATCGCCGCGCCGAGGTTGCCGCGAATCATGGTGGACAGCCGGTTCGCTTTGCCGTCCAGGGTCAGCGCGGTGCCCTCGATCTTCTCGTAGTGCTCCAGTTCGACCTGGAACAACCGGGTCAGGTCGTTGGCGAAGCCGGCGGTACCGGCCATGCCGACCAGGCTGTACTCGTCAGCCGGGTGCACCTTGACCACGTCACGTTGCGCGATCACGTTGCCCATGGTCGCGCGCCGGTCGCCGGCCATCACCACGCCACCGGTGAAGCAGGCCGCGACGATCGTGGTCGCGTGCACGTGCTCCGGCGCGGGGCCCGGCCTCAGCTGGTGGCCGGGCAGCAGTTCAGCGGCCGCTGAGGACAGGAAGTCCACGAACGACGATGACCCAGCGGTGGTCGCGAGCCGGAGCAGGTTGTGATCGTGGCGAGCAGGTTGGCCGCTCACTGGCCACCTTTCTGCACGAAGCTGCGAACGAAATCCTCCGGGTTCGTTTCCAGCACCTCGTCGATGTCGTCCAGGATCGCGTCGACGTCGTCGGTGAGCTTCTCGTGCCGCTCGGCGACGTCGCTGGTGCTCTCGTCCGCGACCTCGGATACGTCCTCGCGCTGCTTTGCCGGGCGAGACTGCCCGCCTTCATGACTGGCCATGATTACCTCCGCAAACCCGCTGCAGGTGCGGGTACCACCTCGACCTTAGTAGGCCGATGGCCGTCGGTGTCTGCCGGTCGGCAGTTTGGCCTGTTGGCAATTGCCGGATTGTTTGCAGATTGCGGTGAGCAGGGTCACCAGCGCGATTGGCCGACCGCTAGCGGCCGAGCAGTTCCTCGACCAGCGACTTGGCCGTCGGGCAGCGATCCAGCAGGTCCTGCACGTGCGCACGCGATCCGCGCAACGGCTCGAGGGTGGGCACCCGGACCAGCGACTGCTGGCCGACATCGAAGATGACCGAGTCCCAGGACGCGGCCGCCACCGATTCCGGATACCGGCGCAGGCACTCGCCACGGAAGTAGGCCCGGGTGTCGGTCGGCGGCGCGGTTACCGCCGCGCCAGCCTCGTCCTGGGTGATCAGGGTCCGCATCGAGCCACGCCGCACCAGCCGGTGGTAAAGGCCCTTGTCCGGACGGATATCGGCGTACTGCAGGTCCACGGCGTGCAGCCGGGGCGCCGACCAGTCCAGGCCGTCACGGTCGCGGAAGCCTTCCAGCAGCCGCAGCTTGGCTACCCAGTCCAGCTCGCCGGCCAGCTGCATCGGGTCCTCGCCCAGCCGCGACAGCACCGAGTCCCACTCGGCCAGCACCATCGCGGTCTGGGCGTCGACATCGCTGCCGTACCGGTCGTCGAAATACTTGCGCGCCCGGTCCAGGTACTCCCGCTGCAATTCGAGGGCGGTCAGGTTCCGGCCATCGGCCAGCCGGATCAGGTGCCGCAAGGACGGGTCGTGGCTGACCGAGCGCAACTCGCGGACCGGCTCGGCGATCCGGAACTCATCGGTGAGCCAGCCGGACTCGATCATCGACAGCACGATCGAGGTGGTGCCGACCTTGAGGAAGGTGGACAGCTCGGCAAGGTTGGCATCGCCCAGGATCACGTGCAGCCGCCGGTACTTCTCGGCATCAGCATGCGGCTCGTCGCGGGTGTTGATGATCGGCCGCTTCAGCGTGGTTTCCAGCCCGACCTCGACCTCGAAGAAGTCGGCACGCTGGCTGATCTGGAAGCCGTGCTGGTGACCGTCCTGGCCGATGCCGACCCGGCCGGCGCCGCAGACCACCTGCCGGGTGACGAAGAACGGGGTGAGCTGGCTGACGATCGAGGCGAACGGGGTCTGCCGGCTCATCAGGTAGTTCTCGTGCGCGCCGTAGGAGACACCCTTGTTGTCGGTGTTGTTCTTGTACAGCGTGATGGTCGCGCCGGCCAGCTGTTCGGCCTGCCGGGACGCGGCCAGCATCACCAGCTCGCCGGCCTTGTCGAACTTCACGATGTCCAGCGGGGTGGTGACCTCGGGGGTGGAGTACTCCGGGTGCGCGTGGTCGACGTAGAGCCGGGCGCCGTTGGGCAGCACCACGTTGGCCAGGCCGGCGTCCTCCTCATCGTCGAGGAACTGCTCGGCGACGTTGTTCGGGCCGGACAGGTCGAAGCCACGGGCATCGCGCAGCGGCGATTCCTCCTCGAAATCCCAGCCGGGACGGCGACGCCGGCCACCGGGCAGCAGCGAGGCATAGCCGTTGACGACCTGCGCCGACAGCAACATCGCGTTGGCGTTCGGGCTGCCGGGCAAGCTGACCCCGTACTCGACCTCGGTGCCCATTACCCGGACGCCGCTCGCTAATTCCATGGCCTCAGGCTACGTGCTCGGTCCGACCGATGGGGTAGATCGGGCACTGAGCGCGGCCCGTCGCGCGCGTTCGGAGTGCACGTGCGGATCGGTTCGGCGGTCGTAGCGCCGCAATTGCGGCAGCGCCGCGGCGGCCCCGGCCACGCCCAGCACGCACAGCGCGCCACCGGCGCTGATCGCGAACCGGACGCCCCGCACCGCCATGAAACCGGCCCGGGCGTTGCCGAGCGTCGGGCCGATCGAGTACGACAGCAGCTCGATGCCAGCCAGCCGGCCGCGCAGCTCGTCCGGGATGGTCTGGTCCCAGATCACGCTGCGGAAGGTGCCCGACACCATGTCGGCGGCGCCGGCCATCGCCAGCATCAGCAGGACCAGGCCCAGGTTCGGCATCAACCCGGCCAGGCCCATCGCCGCACCCCAGCAGCTTGCCGCCAGGATGATCGCCAGCCCGTGCCGATGCACCCGACGCACCCAGCCCGACAGCAGCCCGGCGATCAGCCCACCGACCGAGTCGGCGGCATACAGCAGCCCGACCGCGTGCGGGGCGTGCAACTCAGCGACGAAGAACGGGAACAGCGCCATCGGCATCGCCATCGTCATCGCGATGGTGTCGACCAGGTAGGTACCCAGCAGGTCCCGCCGGCCAGCGGCATAGCGAATGCCCTCGCCGACGCTGGCGAGGGTGGCCCGCACCCCCGGCACCAGCTCGGCTGCCAGCGGTGCCAGCCTGGTCATCCGGAGAAACACCAGCAGCGATATGGCAAAACTTGCCGCGTCCACCGTGTAGGCCAGCCGGACGCTGGAGCTGGCCAGCACTCCCCCGGCCACCGTGCCGAGGATGTTGGCCATCCCCCAGGCCTGGTTGTTGACCATGCTCGCCGACGGGATCTCATCGTGCGGAACGTAGCGCGGCAGCATCGCATCAAGGCTGGGCCGCTGCGCCGCATTGGCCGAGACCGCGGCCGCCGCGGTCAGGTAGATCAACCAGAGTTGCGGCCTGCTCAGCAGCGAGTTCGCCAGCAGCATGAGTGTGCAGGCCAGCGCGGCCAGCTCCGAGCAGATCACCACCTGGCGGCGATCGAACCGGTCAGCCAGCGCGCCGCCGAGCAGGCCGACCACCACGATCGGGACGAATTCGGCCGCACCGAGCAGGCCGACCGCCACCGTGGAACCGGTCAGCTGCTTGAGCTGGATCGGCACCGCGATCATCGTGAAGAAGCCGCCGAAGGCTGACACGCTGGCCGCGATCGTGCGCAGTCGAAAGTCGCGATGCCGGCGTAGCGGACCGAGGTCGATCGTCAACGACCTCAGCCGTGCTGCCCAACTGCTCACCCGATGATGATGCCGGGTCGGGCAAGCGGGTTTGCCGTTCGGCCGGACGCGTGCGGGGCCGGTAGCTGCTATAGGTATTGGCCGGTATTAGAAATCGTGTCGATCGCGCGGCCCGCCTCGCTGCCCTTGCCGCCGGAGACCAGGGTGCGGATGTAGACGATCCGCTCCCCCTTCTTGCCCGAGATCCGGGCCCAGTCATCCGGGTTGGTGGTGTTGGGCAGGTCCTCGTTCTCGCGGAACTCATCGACGCAGGCAGCCATCAGGTGCTGCATCCGCAGGCCACGCTGGCCGGTGGTCAGCAGGTCCTTGATCGCCATCTTCTTGCCCCGGTCGACGATGTTCTGGATCATCGCGCCGGAGTTGAAGTCCTTGAAGTACAAGGTTTCCTTGTCACCGTTGGCGTAGGTCACCTCGAGGAAGCGGTTCTCCTCGCTCTCGGTGTACATCCGCTCGACGGTGTGCTGGATCATCGCGTTCACGGTCGCCTCGGCCGAACCGGCGTGCTCGGCCAGATCCTCGGCGTGGATCGGCAGGCTCGGCAGGATGTACTTGGCGAAGATGTCACGGGCCGCCTCGGCGTCCGGACGCTCGATCTTGATCTTGACGTCCAGCCGGCCCGGTCGCAGGATCGCCGGATCGATCATGTCCTCACGGTTGGACGCACCGATCACGATGACGTTCTCCAGGCCCTCGACGCCGTCGATCTCGCTGAGCAGCTGGGGGACGATGGTGTTCTCCACATCGGAGGACACCCCCGAGCCACGGGTCCGGAAGATCGAGTCCATCTCGTCGAAGAACACGATGACCGGGGTGCCCTCGCTAGCCTTCTCCCGGGCCCGCTGGAACACCAGCCGGATGTGCCGCTCGGTCTCGCCGACGTACTTGTTCAGCAGCTCCGGGCCCTTGATGTTGAGGAAGAACGACCGGCCCTGCTCGCTGTCGCCGCGTACCTTCGCGACCTGCTTGGCCAGCGAGTTAGCGACAGCTTTGGCGATCAGCGTCTTGCCGCAGCCGGGTGGGCCGTACAGCAGGATGCCCTTCGGCGGGCGCAGCTGGTGCTCGACGAACAGGTCGGCGTGCAGGAACGGCAACTCGACCGCATCCCGGATCTGCTCGATCTGGGACGACAGGCCACCGATGTCGCTGTAGTCGATGTCGGGCACCTCTTCGAGGACCAAGTCCTCGACCTCGCTCTTCGGGATCCGCTCGTAGACGTAGGACGAGCGGCTCTCCAGCAGCAGCGAGTCACCGATCCGCAGCGGAGCTCCGCGCAGGATGTCGGCGATGTGCACGATCCGCTCTTCGTCGGTGTGCCCGATGACCAGCGCCCGGTCGCCGCCGTCCAGGATCTCTTTGAGCATCACCACCTCGCCGACCCGCTCGTTGCCGCGGGCCTGCACGATGTTCATCGCCTCGTTGAGCATGACC
>JBDSAN010000315.1:0-3555 GCA_039922115.1 Jatrophihabitantaceae bacterium | reverse complement strand
CGTTCAACAGGCTGCTGGCCAACGGTGCGACCGAACGGACTGCCTGCCGCGCGACCACCAGGCCAGAGGCGTACCAGCCGTTGTCGACCGCGGACAGGAAGTAGCAGTTGTCCTGGGTCGGTGTGGTTTCACTGGCGCAGTCGATATCACCTGGGTTGCGGATCACGTGCCCGTTGCCGGTGTCATACCACTGGTAGAGAAAGCCATGTGATCGCTTCAGGGTCGCCACCGAGCGAAGCGTTGCCGAGATCAGCGTGGCCGCCTGCCGATCACTGATCAGCTTGAGATCCTTGGCCGAAACGACCGCCCACAGGTAGACGCCGATGTTGGCGGCCGAGGTGTAGCTACCCCGGGTGTTGCCCGGGCCGAGGTTGTCCAGCGGCAGGTGGGTATTCGGGTCGATGTCGGCAGCGTAGAACTTCCAGCTGTCGCGGGCGATCGAGTACAGCGCCGCGCGTTGCTGGCTGCTGAGCGCGCCCGGATCGCTGCCGTGCGCGCTGGCCGGCGTCGCCGGTACCAGCAGCGCGGCGGCGAGCAAGGCCGCCAATGCCGTCCCGATAAGTCGATACCTGCTGAAGAATCGTCCTGACATGGGTGTTCCCTTCTCAGCTGCCGGCACGGGGGGTGCTGGCAGGTGGTTCGGCGGTCGCGAACGGGTTGGCGACCGCGTCGAGCAGCCGGATGGTGTAGTCGTCCTGCGGGTCCTGCAGCACCAGCCTGGTGGGGCCCTGCTCGACCACCCGGCCGCCGTTGAGCACCAGCAGTTGATCGGTGACGACCCGCGCGCTGAGCAGGTCATGGGTGATGTAGAGCAGGCTGAGCCCGCGACTGGCTCGCAGATCGGCCAGCAACCGCAACACGCCGGCCCGCAACGAGACGTCCAGCATCGAAACCGGTTCGTCGGCCACGATCAGATCGGGCTCGCAGGCCAGCGCCCGCGCGATCACCACCCGCTGGCGCTGGCCGCCGGAAAGCTGGTGCGGCAGCTTGGCGCCGAACTGCTCCGGCGGGTTTAGCCCGACCGTGTCGAGCAGTTCGTGCACCCGCCGGCGGGCCTGCTCGCCGGACATGCCGAGGTAGTTCTGGCACGGCCGGGACAGGGTGTATTCCACCGTGTGCAGCGGGTTGAGCGCGCCGTAGGGATCCTGAAACACCAGCTGCACCCGCTGGTGGTAGCTGCGCAGGCCACCGGCTCGCAGCGTGTGCACCTCGGTGTCGCCGAACCGGATCGTGCCTGAGCTGGGCCGTTCGGAGCCGGTGATCAGCCTGGCCAGCGTGGTCTTTCCGCTGCCGCTGGCACCCACCAGCCCGACCGCCGAGCCAGGCTCCAGGGTGAAGGACACCCCGTCCACGGCAGCTACCTCGAGTCGGCCACGGCCGCGGGCCCGGTAGCGCTTGGTCACCTCGTGCACTACCAGGCTGGGCACTGCCCGCCGGCCGCTGGCGCGAACATCAGCGGGCTGCTGGTTAGTGGGCATTCTGATCCTCCAACAACCGCCGGCCGGGTGCCCGGACGTGGCAGGCGAGCCGGGCGGTGCCGGCTGGAACGAGCGCCGGCAACTGCTCGGCGCAGCGCGGCTCGGCCAGCGGGCAGCGCGGGGCGAACGCGCAGCCGGGCAGCGGTAGTGACAGGTCCGGTGGCGAGCCGGCGATCCCACCGAGGTTCACCTGCTCGGCGCGCGGATCGCCGTAGCAGCCAAGCAGCGCTTCGGTATACGGATGGTGGGTGCCGGCCAGTATCGTCGCCGACGGCTGATCCTGCACGATCCGGCCGGCATACATCACCAGCACCCGGTCGGTGGCCTCCAGCACGACGCCCAGGTCGTGGCTGATCAGCAGCGCGGTGAAGCCCTGCTCGGCCTGCAGCTTCTTGATGGTGCGCATTACCGCGGCCTGCACGATCACGTCCAGCGCGGTGGTCGGCTCGTCGAACACGATCAGTCGTGGTTCCAGCGCCAGCGCAAGGGCAATCGCCACTCGCTGCCGCATCCCACCGGACAGCTCGTGCGGGTAGCTACGCAGCACCTCGGCCGGCAGTTCGACCATGCCGAGCAGTTCGGCACCGCGCCGGCGCACCGCGGCCTTCGATCGATCCTCACCCGGCCGGGCGTGCGCGGCCAGCACGTCGGCGAAATGCCGCTCAACCCGGTACACCGGGCTGAGCGCGTTCATCCCGCTCTGCAGCACCAAGGCGATCCCGCCGCGCCGCTGGCGGCGTACCTGCTCGTCATCGAGCTGGCTGATGTCGTTGCCGGCAAAGCTGATCCGGCCACTTTCCAGCTGGGCGGGCGGGCGCAGCATCCGGGTCAGCGCGTAGCCGAGGGTGGACTTGCCACAGCCGGATTCACCGACCAGGCCGACGAATTCACCCTCGTCCAGGCTCAGGTCGACATCGCGGACCGACCAGATCCGCTGGCCGCCGCGGGGCCGGTAGGCAACGTTGAGCCCGGCTGCTTGCAGTAGCGCCATCACTTCTCCCGCAGTCGTGGATTGGACAGCGCGTCCACCCCGAAGTTGATCAGGGTGAACGACAGCGCCAGCAGCGCGATCGCCAGGCCAGGGGCGAGCACCAGCACCCATTGGCCGGTCAGCAGCGCGTTTTGCTGCTGGGCGTAGTAGAGGATGGTGCCCCAGCTGACCGTGTTCGGGTTGCCCAGGCCGAGGAATTCCAGGCTGGCCTCGGCCATCACCGCGGCGGTCGCGGCGGAGAAGAAGCTGGCCGCCACCAGCGAGGTCATGTTCGGCAGGATCTCACGAAGCACCACCCGCAGCAGCCGCTCGCCGGAGAACACTGCCGAGCTGATGAACTCCCGGCTGCGCAGGCTGGCCGCCTGGCTGCGGATCACCCGGGCGCCGGTCGCCCAGCTGGTCAGGCCCACCACCAGCACGATCGTCCAGACCGAGCGGGACGGCAGGTAGGCGGCCAGGATGATCATCAGCGGCAGCCCGGGAATCACCAGCGCCAGGTTGGTCACGAAGCCGAGCACGGTGTCGATCAGGCCGGGCCGGTAACCGGAAATCAAGCCGATCAGCACCGCCACCACGGTTGCGGCCAGCCCGGCGGTCAGGCCCACCAGCAGCGACACCCGCGAGCCGTACACCATCTGGGAGTACACGTCCTGGCCGTTGCCGGTGGTGCCGAACCAGTTGCTGCCGGACGGCCCGAGGTAGGGCGTGAAGCTGGTGGACGTCGGTGAGTGCGGGGCCAGCAGCGGCGCGAACAGCGCGATCAGGATGTTCAGCGCCAGGATCACCAAGCCGATCCGGGCCTTGCCGTTGCTGGCCAGGGTGCCCAGCGCGCGGCCGACGAAGCGGAGCGGGCCGGGCAGCGCGCGCCCGAGCTGGGACGGTGCCGGCGCGCCGGCCGGGGTGGCCTGCGGCGGTGGGACAGCGGTAGTGATGGTCATCGGCGCACCCTCGGATCGAGCCGGACGTAGAGCAGGTCGACGGCGAAAATAGCCACCAGCATGCTCACCGTGATGACGAGGAACAAGGCTTGCATCAATGGAAAATCGCGATTGGTGACAGCGGTGTAGAGCAGGTTGCCCAGGCCCG
>JBDSAN010000314.1:0-4327 GCA_039922115.1 Jatrophihabitantaceae bacterium | reverse complement strand
GCCAATGAAGCAAAGGTGGCACTACTCGGCGTGCCGGTCGGCCTGATCGAATCGGTCGGCGCGGTCAGCGCCGAGGTTGCCGAGGCGATGGCCGACGGAGCGCGGGCCCGGCTGGGCGCTGATCTGGGGGTCGGCATCACCGGGGTGGCTGGACCTGGTGGCGGCAGCGCCGAGAAACCGGTCGGGTTGGTACACCTGTGCGTGTCCGGTGTGGGCCCGACCCTCAGCCATCGGGTGCAGCTGGGCGGCTCGCGGGCCGACATTCGAGCTCGCGCGACGGTGATCGCGATGCACCTGATCCGCCAGCAACTGCAACAGTGACCTGCCAGTCGATCGGGCCCGGTCGCCCGGGCCCGATCGACCAAATTGCCGTGCGGCTAGGAGTCCGTGCGGCAGAGGGCGGTGATGCTGCTGGTGCTCTGAACCAGACAGCGGTACTCGTCCACTTCTGGAACCTCTGCCTGCAGGCTCAGTACTTCTTCCATGGTGATCGTCCTTTCCCTGATGCGACTGGGCCGCGTGATCTACCCGTTCGGCCAGAATAAGTAAATAATGCAAAATGCACCAGATAAGGGTTATAGGAGTGGCCGCCGGCATGGCGCGCAGCCATCGACTCACCAACTCGGCTGGGCAACCGCCCGATACGGCAGGATGGCTGGATGCTGCATTTGCGGATCTCGGTGCCGTCCGCGCTGACCGACGACGTGATCCGGGCGCTGACCGAGGACCCGGCGGTGAGCAGCCTTTCGGTGCTGCGCGAGGCCTCGGTGCGCCCGGTCGGCGATTTGATCCTCGCCGATGTCGCTCGCGAGGCGGCCAATGACATCATCGCCGCGCTGCGCCGGATCGGGGTACACCGCGAGGGCACGCTGCACGTGGAGCCGATCAGCGCCTGGCTGTCCCAACCCGGTTTCGAGGCCGAGCGCCGGGCACCGGGCAGCAGCGCGGATTCGGTGGTCTGGCTCGATGTCGTGCAGCGGTCCTACGACGAGTCCGAGCTGAACTGGACGTACCTGAGCTTCATGACGCTGGCAACTTTGATCGCGGGCGTTGCGATCGTGCTCGACTCGCAGATCCTGGTGATCGGGGCGATGGTGCTCGGCCCGGAGTTCGGCGCGATCGCCGCGCTGGGGGTGGCGCTGGTGCGCCGGCGCGGCTCGCTGTTCGCGCTGGCCGCGCGCACCCTGCTGTTCGGTTTCGCCGCCGCGATCGCGGTGACCTGCCTGGCGACGCTGCTCGGCCGGGCCCTGGGTTGGGTCCAACTGGCCGACGTGACCGGATCGCGGCCGGGCACCGCGTTCATCTACAGCCCGGACAAGTGGTCGTTCGTGGTCGCGGTGATCGCGGCCGCAGCCGGGGTGCTGTCGCTGACCTCGGCCAAAGTCGGTGGACTTTCCGGTGTGTTTATCTCAGTAACCACGGTGCCAGCCGCCGGCAACGTCGGGCTGGGACTGGCCTTCGGTGCCTGGCATGAGATCGGCGGCAGCCTGGAGCAGCTGGGGCTGAACCTGGCCGGCATGGCGCTGGCCGGCTGGCTCACTCTGGCGCTGCAGCAGGCGATCTGGTCGCGGATGTCGATCCACCGGGCCAAGCTCAACCACGCCGCCCGGACTCGATCGACGGAGAATTAGCCGGACGAGCGGTCAGATCAGGTCGCTGAGCACCGGTTCGGGCACGCTGGACGGCAGCGGGCCGCCGATCTGGCGCGGGATTGCCAGCACCAGCACCGAGGCGAACAGGCACAATCCACCGGCAGCGATGAATGCCGGGCCGTAGGTGCCGAACGAATCCCGGATCGCGCCGGCCCCGGTAGCGGCCGCTGCGGCTCCGATCTGGTGGGCGGCGAAGATCCAGCCCCAGACGATGGTGCCCTGCTCCCGTCCGAACACCTGATTGGCCAGCGCGACCGTCGGCGGCACCGTCGCGATCCAGTCCAGGCCGTAGAAGGCAACGAACGCGCCCAGGCTGAGGTGCTCGGCCGACAGCGCGTGCGGCAACGCCAGCAGCGACAGGCCGCGCAGCGAGTAGTACATGAACAGCAGCTTGCGCGGGTCGTAGCGATCGGTCAGCCAGCCCGAGGCGGTGGTGCCGAGGATGTCGAGCACGCCCATCCCGGCAAGCATGCTGGCCGCCATCGTCTCGGGCATGTCATGGTCCATCGCGGCCGGGATGAAGTGCGTCCCGATCAGGCCGTTCGTGGTCGCACCGCAGACGAAGAAGGACGCGGCCAGCAGCCAGAACGCCGGCTGGTGAGTAGCCCGGCGCAGCGTGCTGAACGCGGCCGCGATCGGTCGCTGCAGCACCGGCACCACCAGGTCGTCCTCGGTGGCACCGAACTGTCGCTGGCCCAGGTCGGCAGGGCGCTCGCGCAGCAGCCCGATCGAGAGCGGGACGACCAGCAACGCCACCACCGCAACTGCCAACGAGGCCCGGCGCCAGTGCCCACCGCCGGCCAGGCTGGCCAGCACCGGCAGGAACAGCAACTGGCCGGTCGAGCCGCCGGCGGTCAGCAGGCCGAGCACCAGCCCGCGCCGGGCGGCGAACCAGCGGTTGGTGATGGTCGCCGCCAGCACCGGTGCGACCGCCCCGGTACCCACGCCAACCGCGATTCCCCAATAAAGGTATAGCTGCCACAGCTGGGTCATGCTCACGGTGGCCGCCGCACCGGCAGCCACCAGGCTGATCGCGACCGGCACCACGGCCCGCAACCCGAACCGTTGGGTCAGGGCTGCGGCGAACGGGCCGGCCAGCCCGTAGAGCACCAGGTTGACCGAGACCGCGCCACTGATCTCAGCCCGCGACCAGCCGAATTCATCCTGCAGCGGGACGATCAGCACTCCGGGTGCGGCCCGGAAGCCGGCCGAGAGCAGCAGCGCGAGAAAACCCGCGCCGGCCACCACGACAGCCGGATGCAGTCGCCGGGTCAGCAGGTGACGCGGCGCGATGTCGGTCATCTGACCCCCAGCCGGGAACGCGGTTGTGTGCAGCCTTCAACCTAGCTGGCCGGCCCGCTGTTCCCGGTCCGGGACACCGGACGGGTCGTCCTGATCGTTCGTGGCCGGCTAGCTCCCGGCTGCGGCCCGGATAAGCTCGGCGGCCTTCTCGGCGATCGCAACCGTCGGGGAATTGGTATTGCCGCGCGGGACACTCGGCATCACCGAGGCATCCACCACCCGCAGCCCGGCCACCCCGTGCACCTTGAGCTGATGGTCCACCACCGATCCCATCGCGCAGGTGCCGACCGGGTGATAGATCGACTGGGTACCGGCGCGCACGAAGGCCCGCAGGTCGGCCTCGGATTCGGATTCCGGATAGCTGAATCGCGACTCGGTGTAGCGCTTCAAGGCGGGCTGGCCGGCGATCTCGAGCGCGACCCGCAGCCCGGCCACCATGGTGTCCAGGTCGGCCGGATCGTGGTAGTAGTTGTGCCGGATTCTCGGCTTGGCGGTGGGATCGGCCGACGCCAAGCTGACCGCGCCACGGCTTCGCGGTGCCAGCACGCACGGCCCGAACGACATCCCGTGGCCGGGTGGCACGCCGAGCGCGTTCTCTACGAACATCACTGGCAACGAGTGGAATTGCACGTCCGGTGCTGGCAAATCCGGATTGGTGCGCACGAAGCCGCCGGCCTCAGGCACGTTGCAGGTCATCGGCCCGCGGCCGTGTTCGATGAACTCCTCGATGTCACCGGGTGTGCCCGCCGCGAGCAGGCTGATCGGTTCGGAATGGCCGAACACCAGATACAGCGCGGGATGATCGGATAGGTTGCGGCCGACCTCAGGCAGGTCGTGCACGACCGGAATGCCCAGCTGGCCGAGCTCGGCGGCCGGCCCGATACCGGACAGCAGCAACAGCTGCGGTGAGTTGTACGCACCGGCTGCCAGGATCACCTCGCGTTCGGCATGCAGTTCCAGCTCGGTAGCAAGCCGGCGGCAGCTGACGCCCCGGGCTCGGCCGTCCCGTACCAGAATCTGCTGCACCTGCAGGAAGGTCTGCACGGTCAGGTTCGGCCGATCGAGCACCGGATGCAGGTAGCTCGCCGAGGTGCTGGCACGCCGGCCATTGTGCTGAGTCACCTGGTAGTAGCCGAAGCCGTCCTGGTGGTCTGCGTTGAAGTCGTCGTTGGCCGGGTAGCCCGCCTGCATCGCCGCCTCGATGAACGCACTGGACATCGGATTGCGCGAGCGGTTGTCAGACACCGACAGCGGGCCGCCGACCCCCAGGTAGTCCGAGGGCCCTCGCTCGTTGTTCTCGCTGCGCTTGAAGTAGGGCAGCAACTCCCGGTAGGACCAGCCCGGCTGCTGCCAGCTGTCGTAGTCGAGCGGGT
>JBDSAN010000313.1:0-3299 GCA_039922115.1 Jatrophihabitantaceae bacterium | reverse complement strand
CCCAGACCGAGGCGGCCGAGCTGCACCAGATCTACAAGCTGGGCGTGGTGCCGATCCCGACCAACCGGCCGATGATCCGCGAGGACGTCACCGACCTGATCTACAAGACCGAGGACTCCAAGTTCGCGGCGGTGGTCGACGACATCGCCGAGCGCCACGACAAGGGCCAGCCGGTGCTGGTCGGTACCGCGAGCGTGTCCAAGTCCGAGATCCTGGCCAACCTGCTGCTGCGCCGGGGTATCCCGCACGAGGTGCTCAACGCCAAGCAGCACGACCGGGAAGCGGCGATCGTCGCGATGGCCGGCCGCAAGGGCGCGGTCACGGTGGCCACCAACATGGCCGGCCGCGGTACCGACATCATGCTGGGCGGCAACCCGGAATTCATCGCCGACTCCGAGCTGCGCGAGCTGGGGCTGAGCCCGGCCGAAACGCCGGAGGACTACGAGGCGGCCTGGCCGGGCGCGATCGCCAAGGCCAAGGAGAGCGTGGCTCGCGAGCACGACGAGGTCATCGAGCTCGGTGGCCTGTACGTGCTGGGCACTGAGCGGCACGAGTCACGCCGGATCGACAACCAGCTGCGTGGTCGGTCCGGCCGGCAGGGCGATCCGGGCCTGTCCCGGTTCTACCTGTCCCTGGGCGATGATCTGATGGTCCGGTTCAACGGCGACCGGATCGCCACGATCATGAACCTGCTGCGGCTTCCTGAGGACATCCCGATCGAGAACAAGCAGGTTTCCAAAGCTATCCAGTCCGCTCAGACCCAGGTCGAGCAGCAGAACTTCGAGATCCGCAAGAACGTCCTCAAGTACGACGAGGTGCTCAACAAGCAGCGCACGGTGATCTACGACGAGCGCCGTCAGGTGCTGTCCGGCGCCGATCTGACCGACCAGATCCGGCCGATGATCGGCGATGTGGTCAAGTCCTACATCGAGGGCGCTACGTCCTCCGGATACCCGGAGGAGTGGGATCTGGAGCAGCTCTGGGTGGCGTTGAAGACGCTGTACCCGATCTCGCTGACCATCGACGAGGCGATCAAGACCGCCGGTGGCGAGCGCAACGACCTGAGCCGGGAATTCCTGGTCGATGAGATCGTGGCCGATGCCCAGGCCGCCTATGACCAGCGCGAGGCCGAACTCGGCGAGGAGGTCACCCGCGAGCTGGAACGGCGGGTGCTGCTGTCGGTGCTCGACCGAAAGTGGCGCGAGCACCTCTACGAGATGGACTACCTGCAAGAGGGCATCGGCCTGCGCGCGATGGCCCAGCGCGACCCTCTGGTCGAGTACCAGAAAGAGGGCTTCGACATGTTCTCGGCAATGATGGATGCGATCCAGGAAGAGTCCGTCGGCTTCCTGTTCAACCTCGAGGTCCAGGTCGATGCCGAGCCGGCCGAGGCCGCGCAGCAGGCGCCGGAGGCACCCGCCGAACTGGACGCCGAGGCGGTACTGAACGCGCTGGCCTCCGGTGGGCCGGCGCCGGCCGCCGGTGAGCACCCGCAGATCAAGGCCAAGGGACTCGGTCGCGGCAGCGATGCCGCCCCGCTGACCTACAGCGCGCCGGCTCTCGGATCCGAAACGCCCGAGGTGCACACCGAGGCTTCGCAACGAGCCGATGAGGGCAACCGGTCCGGGCCGTCCCGGCCGCGCAAGACCAACCCCAACCGGGGCAGCCGAGGCAACAAGCGCAAGCGCTGAGGCCCACCTCCTAAACGCGATCGGGCGTCCCGCCACTGGCGGGGCGCCCCTCGTTGTTTCGGGCTGCTGTCGTTTCCGCGCACAAACGAGCATTGGTCTGGACCACTTCGCTGCCCCGGTGTGCGGAAACTGACTTTTTGGTGCAGCTATCGACCAGTTTAGAATTGGTCTACACCAAAGTATTGACACGCAATCGGACCTAGGGCACATTCGTCACCATCACCGCCAGTGGGATCTAACCCATTCGGTGTGGGGCCTGGCCAGCCACCCGTCACTCATCCCCGCGTGTTCCCCCGATGTCCCCAAGGAGAGCAGATGAAACGAGCAAGGCTCGGTTCGGCGATGTTCACCGTTTCGGTTGCGACCGGCCTGCTGGCCGCCGTGACTGGGATCGCCGACGCAGGCACGTCCCATTCCTCGGCGAGTAGCACCGCGCTCAGCAGCAACTGGTATGCCTCGGCCCCGTATCTGATGCCGCTGAGCAACAACCCACCGAACCCGACCACGGTGATGGCCGCGACCGGGCAGAAGGCCTTCCAACTCGCCTTCATCCTGTCCGGCGGCGGCTGTAGTGCTTCCTGGGACGGAACCGACGCGGTCTCAACCGACACCCAGGTCGGCGGCGTCATCAACAACATCCGGGCGGCTGGCGGCGATGTGTCGGTGTCGGTCGGTGGCTACGGCGGTACCAAGCTGGGCCAGACCTGCAGCGATGTCGCCTCGACCGCCGCGGCCTACCAGGCGGTGGTCAGCAAGTACGGCCTGAAGGCGATCGACTTTGATCTCGAGGAGCCGGAGTACGAGGATTCCGCTGCGATTGGAAGGGAATTGGGTGCTGCGCATACCCTGCAGCAGAACAACCCTGGCCTGTTCATCTCGGTGACCATGCCGGGCACCTCGGCCGGCACCGGCTATTTCGGCACCCAGCTGATCGACCAAGCCAAGTCGATCGGCTTCACCCCGAACAACTACTCGATCATGCCCTTCGACGGTGGTTTCGCCGGCGGCTCGGCGCAGGTCTCGGCGCTGGAGGGGCTGCACGGCATCCTGATGAGCCACCTCGGCTGGGATTCGCAAACCGCTTATGCGCACGAGGGATTCTCTGGCATGAACGGCAAGTCCGACAACGGTGAGTACTTCTACCAGGCGGACTTCCAGACGGTGCTGAGCTACGCCACCAGCCACGGCCTGGGCCGCTTCACCTTCTGGTCGGTCAACCGTGATCGGGCTTGCGGTGCCAGTACCGACAACGGGATCTGCAGCAACGTCAACCAGAACGATTGGGATTTCACTAAATTCACCGCGCAATTCGCCGGCGCCACCCCGCCGACGACCACTCCACCACCGCCTACCACCACGCCTCCCGGCGGCTGCTCGGCCGGCGCGTGGAACGCCACAACGGCCTACAACGGCGGTGCGGTGGTGTCCTACAACGGCCATAACTGGACGGCCAAGTGGTGGACTCAGGGTGACGTGCCCGGTAACAACTCCCAAGGCGTCTGGACCGAACCGACGATCAATGTAATCAGTGGCAGCGATGATTGCCGCCT
Source organism: Jatrophihabitantaceae bacterium (assembly GCA_039922115.1). GTDB lineage: Bacteria > Actinomycetota > Actinomycetes > Mycobacteriales > Jatrophihabitantaceae > Jatrophihabitans_A. Next base: position 58 of record JBDSAN010000313.1, on the reverse strand, counting down.
TCTGTGCTTCTTCAGTGGAGGCTGTCCACACAGTAGCACGATTTCTGCTGTTCAGGTA
>JBDSAN010000312.1:0-8933 GCA_039922115.1 Jatrophihabitantaceae bacterium | reverse complement strand
ACAGCACTAGGTGGTTTGTCTGCCGCGATCTACAACGAGGTGTTGCAGTTCTTCGTGATCGTCGCGGGCCTGGTGCCGCTGGTGGTGATCGGGCTGAAAGAGGTCGGCGGCTACAGCGGCCTGAAGGAGAAGGTCGGCCACACCGCGCTCGGCACCCACTCGTTCTCGACCTGGGGCGGCACCAACGTCGGGCACTGGACCAACCCGCTCGGTGACTGGATCGGCATCGTGATGGGCCTGGGGTTCGTGCTGTCCTTCGGCTACTGGACCACCAACTTCGCCGAGGTGCAGCGAGCGCTATCGGCCAAGGACCTCTCGGCAGCCCAGCGCACCCCGCTGATCGGGTCGTTCCCGAAGATCTTCATCCCCGGCCTCACCATCCTGCCTGGCCTGATTGCCTTGGTTCTGATACCGAAACTCGGACAGACCAAGGATCTCACCTACAATGACGCGATCCCCTTGCTGATGAACAAGTTCCTGCCGAACGGAACCCTCGGCATCGCGCTGGCCGGTTTGCTGGCCGCGTTCATGGCCGGGATGGCCGCCAACGTCAGCTCGTTCAACACGGTATTCACCTACGATATCTGGCAAACCTACGTCGCCAAGGGCCGCCGGGACGGCTACTACCTGCGGGTCGGACGGATCGTCACCGTGCTCGGCATCGTGATCGGCATCGGGACTGCCTTCATCGCCTCTGGCTACAGCAACATCATGAATTACATCCAGCTGCTGTTCTCCTATTTCAACGCCCCGCTGTTCGCCACCTTCATCATCGCGATGTTCTGGAAGCGCACCTCGCCGTGGGCGGGGCTGTGGGGACTGGTCGCTGGCACCGTCGGCGCGGCGGTGATGCACTTCGGTGGCTATCACATCGCCTACTTCTACGCTGGCGGAGTGTTCGACCCGACGCATGCCAAGATCAACGCCCAGATGCTGAATTTCTACGGTGCGATAACGGCATTCGTCGCCGACGTGGTCGTCACCATTCTGGTCACCCTGGTCACCAAGCCGAAACCGGTGGCCGAGCTGGCCGGCTTGGTCTGGGGCGTGCCCGATCCGAACGCGCCCGACCCGGACTCGGTGCCCAAGCCGGTCTGGTGGGCATCGCCGAAGCTGCTTGGCGGTACCTCGATCGGCATCGTCATCGTCCTGTCGATCATCTTCGTGTAACGGAGGATTCCCATGCCTGACCCGAAGCCCGACGCGACCACTGATGGCACCCCGACCTCGGCCGCGGCAAAGCTGTTCGACATCCGGCTGTTGATCGGGGCGCTGTTCACGCTGTACGGGGTGATGCTCACCGTGGCCGGCATGTTCACCTCCAGCAGCGCCAAGCAGAAGGCCAGCGATATCAACATCAATCTCTGGCTCGGTATCGGGATGCTGGTGGTCGGCCTGCTGTTCCTGCTGTGGCGCCGGCTCAGCCCGCTCAAGGTCGAGCCCAACCCGACGGATCAGCCATGACCGGCCTGATCGTAGTCGGGGTGGACGGCTCGACCGCCAGCCGGGACGCGGTGCGGTGGGCGGCCGGCCAGGCGCTGCTGACCGGGGCTTCGCTGCGTGCGGTGTCGAGTTGGCGTTGGCCCAACTACATCACCCGGATCCCGCCCGGCGTCGACCCGGCCGCCGACACCGGCCGCACCCTGGACGAGACCGTCGCCGAGGCGCTGGCCGGCATCGAGGGAATCGAGCGGCTACAACTGGACACCAGGGTGATCGAGGGCCCGCCCGGCCCGGCGCTGCTCACCCAGTCCGACGGGGCCAGCCTGCTGGTGGTCGGCGCGCAGGGCCGGGCCGCCTTTCCCGGCATGCTGCTCGGCTCGGTCGCTGAGTACTGCGTGCGGCACGGTGACTGCCCGGTGGTCGTCGTCCGGGCCTGATCACACTGGCCTGATCACACTGGCCTGATCACACCGGCCCGGGGCTAGCGGCACTGGCCCGCTGACATTGGGCAATCAGCCGGACACACCACGATTCGAGCTGTGGAAAGCTGCCGGTGAGGCGCTGGAATTGCTGTGCGCCCTAGCCGCGCGGTCGCGGACCCGATGTGATTGGAGCACCGAATGTCGTTAGCAGTAAAGGCTCGCCGAGCACCCGGACGGATCTCGGCCGGCACGTTCGTATTGGCTGCCGGAGTCCAGAAGCTGTCCGGCGATGCCAACACCGCCAAGGCGATCCATGGGATGGCCGCAAACGCCTACCCGGTGCTGGGCAAGATCCCGCCGGTGCTGTTCCTCAAGCTGCTCGCACTGGTCGAGATCGGCGTCGGAAGCGTGCTGTTGCTGCCGATCTTCGGCGCCCGGCTGGCCGGCCTGGCACTGACCGGCTTCTCCGGTGGCCTGCTCGGCATGTACTTCCGGACGCCGGAAATGCATGACAAGCACGGCCTGCCCACGCTGGCCGGCACCGCGGTGGCCAAGGATGTCTGGCTGAACGCGATCGGCACCTCGCTGGTCCTCGACAGCACGCTGAGCCGCTAGGCCGGCTGGCCGCCGAGCTGATGGCCTAGCTCACTCCGACCAGGTCCACCACGAACACGATCGGCGCGTTCGGCGGAATGCTGCCATCGCTGGTCCCCTGGGCCCCGTAACCGAGTGAAGCAGGCAGGATCATCAGCCGGCGGCCACCGACCTTCATGGCCGAGATGCCCTGAGTGCCACCGATTCCCTCGGTAAACCCCGGCACCACCTGGGCGAGTGAGAAGCTGGTCGCACCGCCGTGATCCCAGGAGGCGTCGAATTGCTTGCCGTCGGCATAGCGCACCCCGACATACTGCACGGTCACGGTGGACGTCGGCGAGGCTGCTTGCCCGGTTCCGGTTACCAGATCCTTGACCTGCAGCGCGCTCGGCACGGTTGTCGACTTGGAGCTGACCTTGGGCTTGCTCGACAAGGTACTGGCATCGGCGACCGTGACGTCGTTGAAGCTGACCGTGCTCGGGCTGGCCGGCTGCGTGGCTGGCTTGACGGTGGGCGAGGACGAGCTGGCGCAACCACCGGCCAGTACGGCCAAGCATCCGGTTGCGGTGAGCGCGACGGCGAGCTCGGCGATCCTGCGAGTCAAGGCGGTGTTCCTTCGGGGTGAGGTGTCAGAGGCCACCAGCCTAACTCGGCAGCCGGTTCAGCCATCGGTGCTGGCCTCGGTCAGCCAGCGACCGGGTCCTCGGAGTGAGTGGCCAGCCCGGCCGTCGCTGCCGCTGCCCGCAACTGGATTCGCAGCATCGCCGGGGTGAGCCGGCCGGTGAAGGTGTTCTGCTGGCTCACGTGATAGCAACCGTGCAGGTTCAGCGTGGGCAGTTCGGGATGGTCGGCACCGGCGGGCAGGCTGAGCTGCGCGCCATGACCGAACTTCGGCAACGGTCGGGGCAGTTGCCAACCCGCCGCCGCAAGCACCGGCAGCAACGCCTGCCAGCCGAACTGGCCGAGCACCAGGATCGAGCGCAGCGTCGGGGTGAGCAGCCGGAGTTCGGCGGCCAGCCACGGCCGGCACCGGTCCCGCTCGTCCGGGGTCGGCTTGTTCGCCGGCGGCGCGCAGCGGACCGGCGCGGTGATCCGCACCCCGGTCAGCCGCAGGCCGTCGGTGGCCGCCGTCGAACTCGGCTGCGAGGCCAGGCCAACCGCGTGCAGCGCGGCATAGAGCACGTCGCCTGACCGGTCCCCGGTGAACATCCGGCCAGTCCGGTTGGCCCCGTGCGCGGCCGGCGCCAGGCCCACTATCGCCAAAGCCGCATCGGACGGTCCGAAGCCCGGCACCGGCCGTCCCCAGTAGTCCCAGTCGCGGTAGGCGCTGCGCTTGGTCCGGGCCACCTGCTCTCGCCAGTCGACCAGCCGCGGGCAGGCCCGGCATTGGACCACCTCGGCGTCCAGCGCTCGCAGCGTCGGCAGCTCGGCCGGGTTCGCGCGTTGCTCGGGCACCGCGCGATCGTACGTGAGCGCCGCACCGCGAGGCCGGCAAGCCGCAGCGGTAGCCTCTTGGCCATGAGACACCTCTTGCTCGCGCTGCACGTGCTGTTCGCGATCTTCGCGATTGGCCCGCTGGTCGGGGCCGCGACCGTGGCCGCTCGCGGCGTCCGGGCCGGCGATGGGGCGGCGGTGGCTGCCTCGGGGCGGACCGTGCGGCTCTACGGCTACGTCTCGATCCTGGTTCCGGTGCTCGGCATGGGCCTGGCCCAACCGAAGTGGGACGCCAAGTTCAGCTACCCGTGGGTGTGGCTGTCGCTGGTGCTCTACCTGGTGGCGCTGGCAGTCACGCTGGCGGTGCTGGTGCCGAGCCTGACCAAGGCTGGCGCGGCCATCTCCGGCGGTGGCACCACTGAGGCATTCACGGCTCGGGTGGCCGCGGCCGGTGGCATCATCGCGGTGCTGTTTGCGGTGATCGTGTTCCTGATGATCTACAAGCCCGGTGGTGCCGCCGGCAGCTAGGCCGGCCCCCGTTCAAGCACCGCTCAGTGCTGCAACGCTCAGTGCTGCACCGCCGCGACCCGGTAGCTATAGCCGTGCGCGCCGACGTAAAGCGTGCCGGTCCCGTGCTCGACGACCAGCCTGGTCCGGTAGTCACCGACGCCGATTGCCGATGCCAGCAGGCTGCTGCGCGGTATCGCACCGGTGTTCGGGTCAATCCGGTACAGGTAACCGTAGGAGCCGGCCACCAATTGCCCTGCGAAGCTGGCCAGGTTCGCCATCTCATACCGGTTGCCGGCCAGGTTCGCCGTCCAGCGGGTCCGCGACCAGTCGCCATAGGTAAGGGCATAGACGTAGCCGTGGCTGGCCACGAACAGCGAGCTGTCACCGGCGGCCAGCGTGGTCGTGTAGTCGCCGACGCCGACCGCGCCGGTGACCCGCAACGAATGCTGGACGTGGCCGCTGGCCAGATCCAGCTGGTAGGCATAACCGGCCGAGCCGGCATAGACCGCGCCGTCCCGGATCAGCACGTCCACCAGGTTGTAGCCGGCGTTGGGCAGGCTGGCTTCCCACGCCACCGACTGGAACGAGTTCGTGTTTATCCGATAAACGTAACCGTGCATGCCAACCAGGATCGCGCTGCTGCCCAGCATCCGTAGCGTGGCGGTGTAGTCGCCGGTTCCGAACCGGCTGCCCAGCAACACCGAGCCGAGCACCGCCCCGGTCGCCGGATCGAGCTCGTAGAGGTAGCCATTGGAACAGGCGTAAACCCGATTGCTGCCGGAGAAGCACACCTCGACCACCAGGTAGCCGGCCCGGGGCAGGCTGGTAGTCCAGCCGACCCGGGACAGGTCGTTGAGTTTTATCCCGTAGACGTAACCATGAACGCCGACGAACAGGGTGTTGCCATCGGTCGCCAGCCGGGTTTCGTAGTCGCCGGTGCCGACCGGGTCGCTGACCCGCAGGCTGTGCAGCACCGCGCCGGTGTTCGGGTCGAGTTCGTAGACGTAACCGTTGGACGCGCTGAACACCCGCCGACCGACCTGCAGCACGCTGGTGACGTGATAGCCGGCGCTGGGCAGGCTGGCGCTCCACCGGGTGGCCAGGTCCTGATCGAGGGAGATGTTGGCGATCCGCGGGTTCAGGATCCGGACCACGATGTCGTGCAATCCTGGGAAGATTGTCTGGCCGCACAGGTTGCGCTGGGTCTCGTTCCAGGCCTCCAGCGTGGCCATCGTGCCGCTGGAATTGCGCGCCTTGGTCGGGAAGTGCGAGCGGATCGCGGTGGGCGTGATGTCGGTCCGCCCGGTATTGATCAGCTCCAGGATGCTCTGCTGGGACAGCTGGCTGGTCGCCGAGGTCTGGCTGACCCCCTCACCGCCGTTGCTGCCGCTGAGCAGCGTGTCATCGCCCCACACCTCGTACGGCTCGGGATGGGCTACCGAGGCGACCCAGAGCGAGTTGCTGTTGTAGTAGTCGTGGATCGCGGCTGAGGATGACTGGGTGATCAGGCTCGACATGAAGCTCAGGTAGTCCTGGTAGGCGCCGGCCAGGTTGCCCGACTCCCCCACCACCAGGCCGATGTTGGCGCGCCGCTGGTCATAGGTTGCCAGATCCTCCGAGGTTTGCGGGTCATTCGATGGCCCGGCGAAGTCCAGGCCATACAGCTGGCGACCCATCAGGCCGGGCTGCAACCGGCTGGTCATCCGCTTCACGATGTCCCAGTCGGCGACCGGCACCAGCGATTGGCCGGCCGCCCATTCGATGAACCATTGCATGATCATTGTCTTGTTGACCAGGTGCCCGGCGGCGAACGAATCCTGCAGGAAATGATCGGCGTAGCCGACCTGGATCCAGGCCTGGTGGGCCAGCTGGGCTTTGGTCGCCGGGTCACTGCTCTGGTGGGCCTTGCTGGCCAGATCGCGCGCGATCAGATAGGACGATTGCCAGCGGTACCAGGAGAACGGCGCGAAGTGGCAGGCGTTGCGGCCGAGCAGCGCGCTGTAATGATCGGTGCCCTCGCTGCCCAGGTGGCTGGTCAGCGTGTCGAGCGCCTGCGATCCGAGCAAGGTGTTGAGCAGGCCCGGCAGCAACTGATTCGGCGTGTAGACCGAGTCGGCGAAATGGTATGAGGCCGACTGCCCGAGCAGCTTGTTGAGCTGGATATAGCCTTCCTGCCGGATGAATTGCAGGATCGGCAGCAGCGTCAGCCGGTCGATGGTGTCGGCGGTGGCCGCGGTGGCGATGTAGTCCGGTAGCGCGTTCAGCTCGCCGTAGGTGACCAGCAGCCCGCTGGCCGGCAACCGCAGCGTGCGGATCCACGGGCACAGCGCGGTGACCTGCTGCTCGGTGACCGCCTCCGGATTCTGGTGCCACAACCAGAGCAACTGGATCTGGCGCCGGACGACGTCAGCCCACTGACCGCTGCGATCAGAGATCGAGCGCAGGTCCGCGGTGGCCAGGTCACCCAGCGCGCGGTGCTCGAACGAGTCGTGACACTGCACGGCCAGCGGCCGGCTTCCGGTGGCAGGCACCCGCACTCCGCGCTGCGCTGGTTCCAGCTCGATGCCGACCAGCAGCCGGGTGGCCACCTCATCGGCGTCCCGTTCGAACCGGTCGCCAGCGCGTCCCCGGTAGCGTCCGGGCGGCAGCACCCCGGCCGCCTGCTGGATGACATGGGCAACCTCGTGGGCGATCAGAAACCGGCCGGCCGCGGTGTCCGGCTGGTAGGCCCCGGCGGCGAAGTAGATGTCACGACCGCTGGTGAAGGCCCGCGCGTTGAGCAGCGCGGCCAACCGAGCCGCAGCCGGATCGGTGCGCACCCGGACCGCTGCCAGGTCGGTGTCGAAGCCGCGTTCCAGCCAGCGGCGCACCGGCCCCGGCAGCGGCTCGCCGCCACCAGGACAGCTCACCATGGCCGCGGCAAGCTGATCGAGCAGGTGATCATCGGACCTGGTGGTCACCGCCGAAGTGTGATCTTCGGCGTGGAACAGCACAAGGACCTCGTTGAAGGTGTCCATGCCTGCTTATCGGGCTAAGCGCCCCGAACCTGACGGCTCACCGGCAAGGTTAGGTCAGATCGTCCAGCCTGGTCAGCTCCACCGGCGACGGCGTCCGAGCAGCAGCAGGCCGAGCCCGACCAGCAGCAGCCCGGTAGCCAGCATCGCCGGATCGGCAGTGTCGCGTCCGGTGTCCGGCAGGCCGCCCGAGCCGGCGCCACCACCGGTGGCGGTGACGCTCAGGGACGCCTGGTTGCTCGGCGTCGTCCGGTTCGTAGCGCCGGCCGATCCGCCACCGCGGACCGTGGCCACGTTGCCGATGGTGGTGCCCGGCGCCGCGGTCACGGCAGCGACCAGGGTCAAGCTGGCACTGGCCCCGGCTGCCAGGGTGGCGCTCCGCTCGCAGGTCACCGTCTGGCCGGCCGCGCCGCAGGACCAGCCGGCGCCGCTGGCGGACCGGTAGCTCAGGCCGGCCGGCAGCGGGTCGGTCACCGTGATCGCCGACGCCGTGCCGTTCGGCCCGGTGTTGGTCACCGTCATCAGGTAGCTAGCCAGGTTGTTCCGGTAGGACATCAGGTGCTTGCTGATGGTCAGGACGACCAGCGAGCTGACCGGCGCGGTGTCGGTACCGGTCGCTGATGGCGAACCGGTCGCGCTCGCGGTCGCGGAGTTGAGCACCGATGGGTAGGCCGCGGCCAGCACGTTCACCACGATTCGCAGCTGGCTGGACGCGCCGGCGGCCAGCGGGCCCGGACGGCTGCAGCTGATCGTCGAACCGGCGGCCGTACAGGTCCAGCCGGTGCCGGCGGCGCTGCGGTAGCTCAGCCCGGTCGGCAGCGTGTCGGCGATGGTGACCGGTCCTGGGGTCGCGGTCGGGCCGGTGTTGCTGACCGTCAGCAGGTAGCTGCCGGTGCTGCCGACCTGGAAGCTGCCCTGGTGCTTCTTGGTCAGCTGCAGCGACGCGGACGGATCGACGATGACCGGGTCCGACGCGGTGGCGCTGCCGGGCAGGTCCGGATCGGTGGAACTCACCGTGGCGGTGTTGGTGACGCTCGGGTAGGCAGCAGCACCGACGGTCGCGGTGATCGTCAGGTCGCTGCTGTCGGCGCCCACCGCGATGGTGCCGGCCAGCGCGCAGCTGACCACGCCGGCCGGGCTGGCCGAGCAGGTCCAGCCAGCGCCGGTGGCCGAGACGTAGCTGAGCCCGGCCGGTAGCGGATCGCTGAGCACCACCTGATCGGCAACCGCCGGGCCGGCGTTGTGCACCCGCAGCGTGAACGGCAGGTCGGCGCCGACCTGGCCGTGGCCGGCGTGCACCTTGGTCAGGCTGAGCACCGCGGCCCGGCTGATGGTCACGCTCGCGCTGTCGCTGCCAGCTGCGCCCGGGGTCGGCGAGCTGGCGGTCGCGGTGTTGGTCTGGCTGCCGGTCGGCGCGCTGCTGTCGATCTGCACCAGCAGGTGCAGCACCGGCGCGTCGGCCCCGGCGGCCAGCGGCTGGCTGAGCGTGCAGGTCACGACCTGGTGATCGGTGGCC
>JBDSAN010000311.1:0-3908 GCA_039922115.1 Jatrophihabitantaceae bacterium | reverse complement strand
AGCGCCAAGCCAGCCGGCCGATCGGTGTTCTCCAGCACCTGCCGCCAGAGGACCGCGGTCTCGTTCGCATCGGCCGGCCGGACGATGTCCAGGCCCGGTATCGCTCGCAGCGCGGCCAGTTGCTCGATCGGCTGGTGGGTTGGGCCGTCCTCGCCGAGCCCGATCGAGTCGTGCGTCCAGACGTAGATGGTGGGCAGCTTCATCAGTGCGGCCAGCCGGACCGGCGGACGCATGTAGTCGCTGAACACCAGGAAGGTGCCGCCGTAGACCCGGGTGCCGCCGTGCAGCGTGATCCCGTTCATGATCGAGCCCATCGCGTGCTCGCGAATGCCGAAGTGCAGGGTGCGCCCATACGGGCCGCCGGTCCATTCCTTGGTCTGCCGGTCGGACGGCACGAAGCTCGGCTCGCCGTCCATGGTGGTGTTGTTGCTCTCGGCCAGGTCAGCCGAGCCGCCCCACAGTTCCGGCAGCACGCCGGCCAGCGCCGACAGCACCTTGCCCGAAGCGGCCCGGGTGGCGATCGAATTCGGCTTGCCGTCCTTGTCGGTCGGGAAGCTCGGCAGCGCGTCGGTCCAGCCGGCCGGCAGGCTGCGAGTGACCAGCCGATCGAACAGCGCCTTGGCCTTCGGGTTGGCTGCCGCCCAGGCATCGAAGCTGGGCTGCCATTCGGCGCGCGCGGTCCGGCCGCGCTCGACCAGCTGCCTGGTGTGCGTGATCACGTCCTCGGCGACGGCGAACTTCACGTCCGGATTGAAGCCGAGAATCTCTTTGGTCTTGGCGATCTCGTCCTCGCCGAGCGCCGAACCATGTGCCTTGCCGGTGTTCTGCTTGGTCGGTGCCGGCCAGCCGATGATGGTGCGCACCGCGATGAAGGACGGCCGGCCGGTCTCGGCCTTGGCCTTGGCCAGCGCCTTCTCCAGCGCGTCGACGTCCTCGCCGGAGTCGACGTACTGGACGTGCCAGCCATAGGCCTCGTAGCGCTTGAGCACGTCCTCGGAGAACGCCACGTTGGTGTCGTCCTCGATCGAGATGTGGTTGTCGTCCCACAGCAAGGTCAGGTTGCCCAGCTGCTGGTGACCGGCCAGCGAGGACGCCTCGCCGGACACGCCCTCCTCCAGGCAGCCGTCGCCGCAGATGACATAGACCTGGTGGTCGAACGGGGACTCACCAGCAGCGGCGTCCGGGTCGAGCAGGCCGCGCTCGCGGCGGGCCGCCATCGCCATCCCGACGCCGTTGGCCACACCCTGCCCGAGCGGGCCGGTGGTGGTCTCGACGCCGATGGTGTGGCCGTGCTCGGGGTGGCCGGGGGTCAGCGAGCCCCAGGTGCGCAGCGCCTTCAGGTCGTCCAGTTCCAGGCCGTAGCCGGACAGGTAGAGCTGGACGTACAAGGTCAGCGATGCGTGCCCGTTGGACAGCACGAACCGGTCGCGAGCGACCCAGTTCGGATCGGACGGGTCGTGCCGCATCACCTTCTGAAACAGCAGGTAGGCCAGCGGCGCCAGGCTCATCGCGGTGCCCGGATGGCCGTTGCCGACCTTCTGGACGGCATCGGCCGCGAGCAGCCTGGCGGTATCAACCGCCTTGGAATCCAGATCGGTCCACCACTTCGGGTACTTCTGGACTATTTCGGCGGCATCGGCGGCGGTATCGCTCACGTGGCTCTCCTGCTCGTAGAAGACCGAGAATGCCCGTCACTGGTTCGGCCGGGCAGTTGTCGGGCAGGTCAAGCCTAATCGCTTACAGATCGGCTCAGCAGGGGGTAGGGACCAGTGCGGAGATGGCCACCCGGAACACCGCGCCGATCAGATCGCCTCCGGCAGCCACCGCGAACCCTGGGCCGGTGGCGCTGCGATACACGGCGCCGTTGCGGGTGTCGACCATAGTGCTCTGGCCGATCAGGAACGGCCCGATGGGCTGGGCCCGAAGTTCGGCTCGGTGCACAGCCTGCGATTGGACAGTCTGCTGACCGGGACGCCAGCTCAGCAGCGCGGTCGCAGCCGGGCCATTGGTCCACCGCAGGGTGTTGCCGTCCGAGCTGAACCAGACTCCGGCGACTTCGTGCAGAGCGGCCGGCAGCGCGAGGCCGGGACCAGCGGTCAGGGTTTGGGTCAGGCCGCCAGTATGGCCCGGGATCGAGTCGGTCGGGTTGTGCAGCAGGGCGACCCCGCCGCCGACCGCGACCAGCCGATCCACCGTCGACACCTGGCGAGTGCTCCGGTTGCCGCTGGGCAGCGGCTGCGCGACCAGCGTCTGATGTGCGCCGTCTCCGAACTTGTGCTCGATCCAGTAGGCGGTATTGCCCGCCACGATTGGTGCCACGTCGATCACCATGTTCGCTGACAAGTCCTCGGCGGTGCTCAGCAGCCGCACCGTGCTCAGCTGGCCGGTGGCCCGGTTCCAGGCCGCGACGCCATGATCTGCCAGGTTCTGCGAGCGGGTCAGCCCGAACACCACCCAGCCGGCCGAGACCGCCGAATCCGGGCTGACGTCGACGTAGTCGTGCACCGGGTCGGCGGCCTGCCAGATGGTGCTGCCGTGCCCGGCCCGGTCGAAGATCGCCAGTTCCTGATGGGTCTCCTGGCCGCCGCTGGAGGCAGTCTGTTTCATCAGGAAGCTGCCGTCCGAGGCTCCGGAAACCGGCTGGTTCTGCGGCTGATCCACCGCCACCTTGCCGGCGGCGATAGCGCTGCGCCAACTGGCCGGCATCGAACAGATCGTTGCCGTTCGAGTCGGACTCGACGTAGGACTCGGCACGGTGCTGTCCGGGGCCGGCGTTGGCTGGTGCGTCTGGTTGGGCAGGTTGGTAGCTGGGCGCGCGGCGTGCCGCAGCCCGTGCGCGGCGAACAGCGAGCCGGCCACCACCAGCACGACCGCGGCCGCGGCCAGCAGGCTCACCAGCAGGCCGCCCGGCGCGGTGTCACCGAACCGATGGCTGGACGGCGCCGCCGGCGCCTCTGCGTCCAGGTTCAGGCTGTCCGCTTCGGTGATATCGGCCTCGCGGCGGGCCAGCATCGCCTGCAGCGCGCGCTCCAGGTCGGCGGGCTGGTTGGCATCGAACAGGTCGCTGAAGGCGTCCATCAGAGGTTCCTTCCCAGCTCAGCGATCGAGGTATTGGCTCGCAGCTCGGTCAGCGCTCGGGCGGCCAGGCTGCGCACGGTGGCCGGCCGGCAGCCCAAGGTTTCGGCTATCTCAGCGTCGGCGCAGCCGTAGCGGTAGCGCAGGACGAGCACGCAGCGCTGACGGTGGCTCAGCCGATCCAGCAACTTCCACAGCTGATCGGACTCGGCCGGATCTGGATCGGCTGCCGGCGCTTCGGGCAGTTGGTCGGACGACCGTTCGGCCTGAAACCAGCGATGCCGGGTCAGGCTCAGCTGCGCCCGGACGAGCGCGGTTCTTGCATAGGCGATCGGCAGCCCGGCCGGAAGCTGCGAGCCGAACCGGCGATAGATCGACAGGTATACCTCCTGCACCAGGTCCTCGGCCTGGCTGCGGTTGCCGCAGACCAGGTAGGCAAATCGGGTCAATGCCAACCCGTGCGTGGTGACGTAGCTGGACAGCGGGATGGTCTGCTCACCGTCCTCGATCACCTGCATTCCTTCCGATCGCATCGACTCCGCCCCTTCTGCAAGCATGCACAGCTACTTGCTAATAGGCCCCGCAGCTCCGATCCGTTGCATCGCAAACGGGACGCAGGCGCAGTCCTGATCGGCAATGTGACGGATCGGACTCCATTTCGCGGCCTGGTTGGTCCCAGCCGCGGTCAGCTCAGCATTCGCGCGGGTTTACGCTGGCCGGGTGACTCAGACGCCGGTAGCCCCAGCACCGCAGGCTGCGGTAACCGCCAGCAGGAGCAAGCGGGATTCGGTACGGGCCTACATCGCACTGACCAAGCCGCGGATCATCGAGCT
>JBDSAN010000310.1:0-9717 GCA_039922115.1 Jatrophihabitantaceae bacterium | reverse complement strand
GTGCTCGGCGCGCTCCTTCGGGTCGGCCAGCAGCTCGCTGACCAGCTCGGTGTCGGCAGCCGCGTCCGCGCCGCGCGGTCGGGTGCCGGCGATCGGGTGGATGGTGGCCCGGCCGTCAGAGACCGTCACCAGCGCCTCCGGGCTGGATCCGACGATGTCGAAGTCGGCGAAGTGCAGGAAGTACAGGTACGGGGACGGGTTGAGCGTGCGCAACGCCCGGTAGACATCGAAGGCATCGGCGGTGGTCTCGGCGATGAAGCGCTGGCCGGGCAGGATCTGGAACACCTCACCGGCCCGGATCGCTTCCAGGCAGCGCTCGACGGCAGCCTCGAACTCACCCGGCGCGGTGCGCGACTCGGCTGCCTTGGGCGGCACGCTGACTCGCGGCACCACGGTGGATTCGGTCGGTGCGGACAGGTCGTTCTGCATCACGTCGAGCCGGGCCACCGCGTCGGCGTAGGCGGCGTCCAACTCCCCGTCGGTCATCTGCGGGTGCACCACCGCGTTCGCGATCAGGGTGACCGTGCAGGCGTGGTGGTCGACCGCGGCCAGATCGGTGACCAGCAGCATGGCCAGCTCCGGCAGGCCCAGCTCGTCCGGGGTGAGATCCGGGATCGGTTCCAGCCGGCGAATGACGTCGTAGCTGAGGTAACCGACGAAACCGCCGGTCAGCGGTGGCAGGTCCGGCAACCGGGGCGCTCGGATCGCCCGCCAGGCATCGGCCAGCAACTGCAGCGGATCGCCCTGCTCAGGCAGCCCGGCCGGCACCGCGCCGGTCCAGCTACCGGCGCCGCCGTTCGCGCTCAGGGTGGCCACCGCGTTCACCCCGACGAACGACCAGCGCGAGAACGAGGCGCCCGGCTCGGCCGATTCCAGCAGAAAGGTGCCGGGCCGCCCGCCCGACAGCTTCCGGTAGACGCCGACCGGGGTCTCCGAATCGGCGAACAGGGTGCGGGTGATCGGCACCAGCCGGTGCACTTTGGCAAGTTCGGTCAGCTCGGCCCGCTCGATGCCGGTCACGAACCGGCCACCTGCGGGTCCGGACTGCTCACCGGCAGCGCCAGCGCATCGAAGCAGCTCTGCTCGCCGGTGTGGCAGGCCGGCCCGACCTGATCCACCTGAACCAGCAACGCGTCCCCGTCGCAGTCCAGCGAAACCGCCCGGACGTGCTGGACGTGCCCGGAGGTCTCGCCCTTGACCCAGTACCGCTGGCGGGACCGCGACCAGAAGGTGGCCCGGCCGGTGGTGAGGGTGCGGTGCAGGGCGTGATCGTCCATCCAGCCGACCATCAGAACCTGGCCGGTGTCGTGTTGCTGGATGACCGCGGCCACCAGCCCGGCGTGATCATGCTTGAGCCGGGCAGCGATCTTCGGGTCGAGCGAGGACGGGAACTGTGAACGCATTCTGCCTATCCTGCCGGACGGGTCGGTGATGGCCGTCGCTAATTCTGCCGGTTCGGCGGCGGCACCGGTTCGGCCACCGGTGGCAGCGGCAGCTGTCCGGTTGCCGGGACGGCCGGTTGGCCCGGTAACAGGCCCGCCAGGCCCGGCTGGCCCGGCTGGCCCGGCAGCGGGACGTGTGGCTGCGGCCCAGGCAGCGTGACGGTGACGGTGGTGCCGGCGTGCACCGAGGATTCGAAGTGCACGGTGCCGCCGTGCGCCTGCACGATCTGGGCGACGATCGCCATGCCCAGCCCGCTGCCGCCCTTGGCCCGGGTGCGCGCCTTGTCCGCCCGCCAGAATCGCTCGAAGACGTGTTCGGCTTCCTCCGGGGGCAGGCCAGGGCCGTTGTCGAGCACCCGCAGCGCCACGATCGGGCCGCGTGCCGACGGCCCGGCAGCCGCCTCGATCCGGATCGGGCCGGTCGCCGGGGTGTGCACCGCGGCGTTGGTGGCCAGGTTGATCAGTACCCGCAGCAGCTGGTCCCGGTCACCGATCACGACCGCACCGCCGGACGGGCCGAGCTCGAAGACCCGGTCCGGGTGCGCCGAGTGCACCGCGCTGGCAGCTTCGCTGAGCAGCTGGTCGACCTCCACCGGTTCGCGCCGGAGCACCGTCCCCTGGTCACCGCGGGCCAACACCAGCAGGTCCTCCACCAGCCGCGACATCCGGGTTCCCTCGACCTCGATGCGACGCATGAAGTCCTCGCTGTCGTCACCGCCGCCGGCCATCGATTGGTCGTTGACCGGGGCGTCGCCGCGCAGCCTGGCCAGCTCGGCGTAGCCACGGATCGAGGTGAGCGGGGTGCGCAGCTCATGCGAGGCGTCAGCCAGAAACTGGCGCATCCGCTCCTCACTGCGCAGCCGGGCCGCAAACTCTGTTTCAACCGCATGCAAAAGGGTATTCACCGATCGGGCAACGTGCTCGACCTCCTCGGCCGCGCCGTCGACGGGTACCCGCCGGTCCAGGCCTGAACCGTCCGGGCCGAGCTCGGCGGTGACTTCCTGGGCGGTCCGGGTGACCCGGCGCAAAGGCGCCAGGCCGGCCCGAACCCCCCAGCTGGTCAAGGCCGCGGCCAGGATCACCACCCCCAGGCCGATCCCCACCTCAAGCAGCACCAGCCGGTGCACGGTGCGCTCGACCTCGCGGGTGGACAGCCCGATCACCACGTAGTTGCCGTCGCTGACAGCCACCGACTGGGCGTGCAGCGGCTCGCCTCCGGACACCACCCGGGTGGTCCGGTTCGGGTGCGCGATGAAGTTCTGCACCTGGTCCGGGGCCAGCTGCAGGGTGGCGATCTGGCTCCGCGCACTCTGCGGGATCGTGATGGTCGCGACCTGGCCGTCGGAATCGATCAGGCTGAACCACAGCCGCTCACCGGCCGACACCAGCTCGATCTGGTTGGTACGTGGATAGCGGAAGTTACGCAGCACCTCGGCGTTCTGCCGGGCGCTGGTACCGACCTGCTGGTCCAGCCGGTTGTACAGGAACGAGCGCAACGACAGGTAGGTGATCGCCCCGGTGATCGAGATCAGCAGCACCAGCAGCACCACCACGCCGATCACCAGCCGGCCGGTGAGGGTGCGCGGTTCCAGCCGGCGACGCAGATTGTCCAGCCGTTGCAAGGAAAACCGGGATGGCTGCGGCTCAGCGGCCTGCGGATTGTCGATCTGGAACGGTTGGGTCACCCCCGCGGCGCCTTGACCACATAGCCGGCGCCGCGCACGGTGTGGATCAGCTTGGGCTCCACGTGATCGATCTTCTTGCGCAGGTAGCCGATATAGAGCTCGACGATGTTGGACTGGCCCTGGAAGTCGTATTTCCAGACCCGATCGAGGATCTGCGCCTTGGACAGCACCACCCGCTCGTTGCGCATCAGGTAGCGCAGCAGTTCGAACTCGGTCGCGGTCAGGTGGATCTCCTGGCCGGCGCGGGTCACCTCGTGGCTGTTCTCGTCCAGTTCGAGGTCGGCGACCCGCAACACCCCGTCACGATCCACCTCGGCCTGGGTCCGGCGCAGCACGGCGTGCACCCGGGCCAGCAGTTCCTCGACGCTGAACGGCTTGACCACGTAGTCATCGGCGCCCGAGCGCAGGCCGGCCACCCGGTCGGTGGCGGTGTCGCGTGCGGTCAGGAAGATCACCGGGACGATCGAGCCGGCCGAGCGCAGGTGCTGCAGCACGGCGTGCCCGTCCAGGCCCGGCATCATCACGTCGAGCACCACCAGGTCCGGGTCGTGCTCGGCCACGGCGGCGAGTGCTGAGTTGCCGTTATCGGCGGTGACCGTCTCGAACCCGTCGAAGCGCAGCGCGGACGCGACCAGGTGGACGACGTTCTCCTCGTCGTCCACCACCAGGATCCGGCGCTTGGCCCGGATGCCGGTGGACTGGCTGGTGGGCTGATGCCCGGTTGAGGTCTGGGCGGTGGTTACAGAGCTCGACATGGTCTGAGAGTCTCTGCTTCCGGTAGGCATCCCTCTAGCTTTGCCTGTGAAAGGGCTGTGCGCTAGCCCTGCTGCTCTACCGAATGTCGGGCCAGATCGCCATCATCGGACATTTGTCGCCGTTGCCGGGCTGCCGCCTCGGGCTGCTCGCCACCGGCCGTACGGACCCAGCGATCGGTGGCCGGCAGCACCGACAGCCCGATCGCCAGCAACGCAGCGACCAGCACCACCGCCGGCACCTGGGGCTGGCCGGAAGAGGAATCCAGCAGGAACTTGATCGCGGCCGCCGCGGTGATCGACTGGCCGGCCCAGAACACCAGCCGGTGCTGGCCGTTCAGCAGCCGGATCATGCCCCAGAGCACCAGGATCAGGAAGGCCAGCGCGATGAAGCCGGCGACCGCCTCGCCGGACCGGCTGCCGGTGATGTCGGGCTGCTCCACCTGGACGAACATGCCCCGGACGATGAACAGGAACGAATACACCATCAGGAACGGCACCACGACGGTTGCCGCGGCCACCGCGCCGATCACCACGCCGGGGGTGGCAGTCGGGTCAGGTTGGGAGTCCGAATCGGTCACCGGACAATGATGGCCACCAGCTACCCCGGTTGTGCAACTTCAACCGGCGAGCGGCCCGAAATCGTTGCACGATCGGGCTCGGCCCGGCGATGCCGATCCAGCCAGCCCGAGCCGAGCGCGATCAGCAGCCCGGCGATAGCCAGCAGCGCACCGACCCGGCTCGGCCACTCGTAGCCCAGGCCGTGGCTCAGCACCAGGCCACCGATCCAGGCACCGAGCGCGTTGGCCAGGTTCAGCGTCGAGTGGTTCAGCGCGGCCGCCAGCGACTGGCCGTCCCGGGCCACGTCCATCAGCCGGGTCTGCAGCATCGGCACCAGCAACGAGCCGGTGATGCCGAAGACGAAGATCGCCGCCACGGCCGCGACCTTGCTCAACTGGATCGCCCAGCCGAAGCCGAACAGCACCACCGCCGTGATCGCCAGCGAGGCGTACAGGCTGGGCATCAGGGCCCGATCGGCCAGCCGGCCGCCGAGCATCACGCCCACCGTCATGACCAGGCCGTAGACGGCGAGCAGGCCGGTTACCGCGGTGGCGCTGAAGTGGGCCAGCGTGGTCATGGTCGGGGTGATGTAGGAGTAGGTGGCGAACATGCCGCCGAAGCCGACGGTTCCGGTCAGCAGCGCCAGCCAGACCTGCGGCTGGCGCAGTGCCGACAGTTCGGTGCGCATGCTCGCGCACCGATCAGCCGGCCGTTCGGGCATCCAGAACAGCAGCGCGGCCAGCGTGATGATGCCGAGGATGCCGACCAGCGAGTACGGCCAGCGCCAACCCCACTGCTGACCGATCAGGGTGGTTAGCGGGACGCCGATCACGTTGGCCACGGTCAGTCCGGCCATCATCATCGAGAATGCCCAGGCCCGCCGGTTGGCCGGCACCAGCGACGCGCCGACCACCGCGCCGATCCCGAAGAACGCGCCGTGCGGCAGGCCGGCCAGGAACCGGGCGGCCAGCAGCGCGTGATAGTTCGGCGCCAGCGCCGAGGCCAGGTTGCCGAGCGCGAACAGCGCCATCAGGGCCAGCAGCAGCTGCCGGCGCGGCCACCGCGCGGTGAACGCGGCGATCAGCGGAGCGCCGACCATCACCCCGATCGCGTAGGCCGAGATGACGTGGCCGGCGGTCGGGATGGAAATCTGGACGCCGGTGGCGATGTTGGGCAATAAGCCCATCGAGACGAATTCACCCGTGCCGATGGCAAATCCACCGATCGACAGCGCGAAGATCGCCAGGTTGGCGTGCTTGCTGGACGGGCGGCGGTCAGCCTGGCTCGCGGTCACCTAGCTGCAAGGACTGAATCGATCCCGATGTTCCCGAAACCAATCGGGCAACAGCTATGGTCCGAACCACCACGAGCTATCTCGAACGGCCCATTCAGTCGATCCCAAGATTGCGTGATCATCACGCTGCTTGATCATCTGGTCGATGCAGCAGGCTGCGAGCCTAGGATGTCGGTTGCCCGGACGAGGGACCGGGCGGCTCAGGGAAGGCGATGGTTCTCGAGCTGATGTTGGGCACCGACCTGGCCAGTAGCTGTCGGCCGGCTGGCCGACGAGGCTGGCTGGATCTGGTGGAGATCCTGCCGCCGGACACCACCGCGCTGGCCTTCACCCGGGCGCTGCTAGCCGAGGCGGCCAGCGTGCTGCCACGCGGTGCCCTGCAGGACGCGCAGCTGCTGTCCTGCGAGCTAGTCGCCAACGCCCTGCAACACGGGCAGCCACCAATCGTGCTCTCGATGCACTGCTCCGGTGACGGGCTGAAGGTCTCGGTCTCCGATCAGGCAGCTACCGGCCCGCCTGCCGTGCTCGTCCTGGCCAACCCGGATCAGGTGAGTGGTCGCGGGCTGCCGATCGTGGCCGAGCTCGCCTCGGACTGGGGCGTTACCCGGCACCGGGCCGACCATGGCAAGACCGTGTGGTTCGAGATCCGCGGCTACGAGCGCGATTAACCGTCCCCGCTGTTAGGGGTATTGGCGGGCGGGCTGCGGCTGGTCGGGGACGGCGAGCAGCCCGGCCGGCAGGTCGATCACGCCGGTATCGACCACCTCGGCCGCGACCACCCGCAGCTTGCGCCGGGTGCGCTGGCTGATCCGGCTGAGCAGGTCGAAGGCGCCACCGGCATCCAGCTGGTAGCGCTGCATCACGATGCCGATCGCTATCCCGATCTCACGGCTGGTGTCCAGGGCCAGTTCGAGGTTGTGCAGCCGGTTGCCGAGCGCGGCCAATCGCAACTGCGCGCGCTGCTGGTTCACGATGGCGCTGGCCCGGTCGACCAGCAACTGGGCGGCCAGCGAGTGCGCGGACGAGGGCCGGCTGCGATGGAACAGCAGGCTGAGCGTGCCGGACTGCGGTGCTGCCGGCCGGCCGCAGCCGCTGCATTGATCGCACTCGATTCCGGCCAGCGAGATCGGAATCTGGATCATCGCCGTGCCGACCAACCGGAGCTGCGAGCTGTTCGGCCTAACCAGCGACAGCACGCACGAGTCGGCCAGTGCTGGCACGCACAACTCGGCCAGCGCGCCGAAGACCAGCTCCGGATCACCGGAGACCGGCAGCCGGTTCACCAGCTCCAGCATCATCGCCACGCCCGACTGCGCCGGCCGGCCGTCCCGCCAGCTCGGATCGGTCGCGGTTGCCAGACCATTCAGCATGGCGGGCTCCAAGCGTCAGGACGAGCGGGGATGGCCGACCGAGGCCGGCGGCGGTGCTGGCAGGTTACCCCCGATGTACCCGATCAGGCCGGCCGGCAAACCCAGCCACGGTTAAGAATCTTCAACCGCTGCAGGCGATCCTAGCTAAACCAGCGCAATCTGCCGGCTCAGCGGACCGCGAATCCGGCCGCCGCCAGGCCCTGCTTGACCGCGCCGATGCTCAGCGTGCCGTAGTGGAACACGCTGGCGGCCAGCACCGCGTCCGCACCGGCCCGGATCGCCGGCGGGAAGTGCTCGACGGCGCCCGCTCCCCCGCTGGCGATCACCGGTATCGACACCGCGGCCCGGACCTGGCTGATCAGCTCGAGGTCGAAGCCGTCCCGGGTGCCGTCGGCGTCCATCGAGTTGAGCAGGATCTCACCGGCGCCGAGTTCGGCCGCCTGCGCCGCCCAGCGCACCGCGTCGATGCCGGTGCCCTGCCGGCCGCCGTGCGTGGTGACCTCGAACCTGGGCAGCCCCGGACCGGCATCGAGCAGCCGGCGGGCGTCCACCGACAGCACCAGCACCTGGGACCCGAACCGCTGCGCGATCTCCGAAATCAGCTCCGGACGTCCGATCGCGGCGGTGTTCACCCCGACCTTGTCGGCGCCGGCCCGCAGCAGCGCGTCCACATCGGCCACCGACCGGATGCCGCCGCCGACGGTGAGCGGGATGAACACCTGCTCGGCGGTGCGCCGGACGATCTCGTAAGTGGTCTCGCGGCCGGCCGACGATGCGGTGATGTCGAGAAAGGTCAGCTCGTCGGCACCCTCGGCGTCATAGCGACGAGCCAGCTCCACCGGGTCGCCGGCATCGCGCAGGTCAGCGAAGTTGACCCCCTTCACCACCCGGCCGGCATCGACGTCCAAGCATGGAATGACCCGTACCGCCAGTGACATTTCTCAGCCCACCGCGGCAAGGGCTTCGGGCAGCGTGAATGCCTTCGCATACAGGGCCTTACCCACGATTGCCCCCTCGACCCCGAGACTGGTCAGCCCGGCCAGCGCCCGCAGGTCAGCCAGCGAGGACACCCCGCCGGAGGCCACCACCGGACGGTCGGTGGCCGCGCACACCCCACGCAGCAGGTCGAGGTTCGGCCCGGTCAGGGTGCCATCGCGGTGCACGTCGGTCAGCACGTACCGAGCGCAGCCATCGGCGTCCAACCGCTCGATCGTCTCGTACAGGTCGCCACCCTCAGCGGTCCAGCCCCGCGCGGCCAGGGTTCGGCCCCGGACGTCCAGGCCGACCGCGATCTGCTCGCCATGGCGGGCGATTGCCGAGCGCACCCAGTCCGGCGACTCCAGCGCCGCGGTGCCCAGGTTCACCCGGGTGCAGCCGGTGGCCAGCGCGGCAGCGAGCGAGTCGTCGTCGCGGATGCCGCCGGACAGCTCCACCTGGACGTCGAGCCGGCCGACCACCTCGGCCAGCAGCTCGCGGTTGTTGCCGCGACCGAAAGCCGCGTCCAGGTCCACCAGGTGGATCCATTGCGCTCCGTCGCGCTGCCAGGCCAGCGCCGCCTCCAGCGGGCTACCGTAGGCGGTCTCGGTGCCGGCCGCGCCCTGCACCAACCGGACCGCAACGCCGTCAGCGACGTCCACCGCGGGTAACAAGGCCAGGCTCATCTGTCGCTCCGATCGAAGAAGGCGGCTAGCAGGGCGGGGGTGGCGATCGAGGCGATCAGCAGCACGCCGATCACCATCGCGATCGACCGGGTCATCAGGTAGGTCAGCACCACGACCACCAGCAGCGTCGAGGCGATCACCGCACGGCGTTCCTTGGCGCGGGCCGACGCGGGCCCGGCCGGGGCCAGCCCGAGCGAACGCCGGAAGCGGCGGCGCAATTGACCGCGCCGCTGCTTGGCCCGCTGCCGTTCACAGGCCGCCTCCTGCGCGGATTGCCTTTGCGCGGCTAGCAATTCTCGCTCGGCGCGGCGGCGAGCTCGTTCCTTGCTCATCGGCCGTGGCTGCCGGTCACAGGGTGCCCAGCCAGTTGGCCAGCAGCCGGGCGCCAGCATCGCCTGATTTCTCCGGGTGAAACTGGGTCGCTGACAGCGCGCCGGATTCGACTGCCGAGACGAACCGTTCGCCATGCTCGGTAGTGCTCACCAAGCAGCCAGCCAAGTCCGCCGACGGGTGCGCCGCGTAGGAGTGGACGAAGTAGAACCGGGCGCCGGCCAGGCCATCGAACAGGACCGAATCAGCCGGCGAATGCACGGTATTCCAGCCCATGTGCGGCACGATCGGCGCGCGCAGCGGCTCGACCCGGCCGGCGAGTAGGCCGAGGCCCGGGGTGTCCACACCGTGTTCGAGGCCGTCGCTGAACAGCACCTGCATGCCGACGCAGATCCCCAGCACCGGACGGCCAGCGGCCAGCCGCTGGTCGATGATGTCGCGGGCCGATAGCGCCACCAGCCCGGCCATGCAGGCGGCGAAGGCACCCACCCCCGGTACCACCAGGCCGTCAGCGGCGATCGCGGCGGCCGGCTCGGCAGTCAACTCGACCTCGGCGCCGACTCGCTGCAGCGCGCGCACCGCCGAGCGCACATTGCCCGACCCGTAGTCGAGCACCACCACC
>JBDSAN010000309.1:0-6510 GCA_039922115.1 Jatrophihabitantaceae bacterium | reverse complement strand
GATGGTGAAGTGGAAGTTCTCCCGGCGCAGGTACTCGAAGGCGTCCAGGTGGCGGGTGGGCGGGAAGCCGGCCTCGGCGCCGGCGATATCGAAGCCGACCACCCCGCGATCGCGGTAGGCCACCGCCAGCTCGGCGATCTCGCGGGAGCGGGCGGCGTGGCGCATCGCGGTGACCAGCGCACCGATCCGGATCTGCTTGCCGCGCTCGGCAGCGGCCTGCACCCCGTGCGCGAAGCCTTCCAGGGTTGCATCGACGACGTCGGTCAGGCTCAGCCCCTCGCCGACGTGCTGCTCGGGCGCCCAGCGCACCTCGGCATAGACCACGCCGTCGTCGGCGAGATCCTGCGCGCACTCGCTGGCCACCCGATGCAGGCCCTCGCGAGTCTGCATCACCGCGACCGTGTGGTCGAAGGTTTCCAGGTAGCGCACCAGCGAACCGGAGTTGGCTGACTCCTCGAACCAGGTTCCCAGCGCGGCGGCCTCGGTGCTGGGCAGCCGGTCATAGCCGATGCCGGCCGCCAGCTCGATGATCGTCTGCGGTCGCAGGCCGCCGTCGAGATGGTCGTGCAGCAGCACCTTCGGGGCGGTACGGATGGTGGTCGAGTTCAGCTCAGCAGGCATGCTCACACGCTATCGACTGCGGGCTGGGGGTGCGCGAGTGGGCAGGGATTGCGTCCGGCGACTGTGGGCCGTCCTTCCGACGAGTGGGCAGTTGCGGCGGGCCTCCGTCCGACGAGTGGGCGGTTGCAGTGGGCCTCCGTTCGACGAGTGGGCAGTTGCGGTGGGCCTCCGTCCGACGAGTGGGCAGTTGCGGCGCGCTCGGACCGACGAGTGGGCGGTACGGGCACGAATGGCCAAGGCGGTTTCTAGGGTTCGGTGCGACAGGTGGGCAGTTGCGGTGGTCCTCCGTCCGACGAGTGGGCAGTTGCGGTGGGCCTCCGTCCGACGAGTGGGCGGTTGCGGGTGGTCCTCCGTCCGACCAGTGGGCGGTTGCGGCTGGGCCTCCGTCCGACGAGTGGGCAGTTGCGGTGGTCCTCCGTTCGACGAGTGGGCGGTACGGGCACGAATGGCCAATTGCAAGCGCCCATTCGTGCCTTAACTGCCCACTCGTGGACGAGCTGGCCTCAACGGCCCACTCGTGGACTGGTCGAACGCGTAACTGCCCACTCGTGGACGACCGGACGAGCCGCAGCCCCGCCGAGCCGCAGCCCCGCCGAGCCGCCGACCCGAGCGGGTTAGGGCTTGTTGCCGGTGTTGCCGGGCACGATCGGGTGGATCTGCACCTGGTTACAGATCGCCGTGGTAGCAGCCAGCTTGATCGCGACGGTGGTGCCCGGCGGCGTGGTCAGCAGCGCGTGCTCGACCGGGCAGCCCTTGCCGGCCGAATCGGTCAGCAGGCCTTCGAGCAGCGCCGAGGCCGATTGCCCCGCGTTGAGCAGCACAGTCGGAAACGGTGGCTTGCCGTTACGGATGCCGCCCAGGTAACCGCTCGGGGTACGGGCCGCCTGCATCACCTGCTTGCCGCTGGCATTGAGCACCGCCAGCCCCGGATACCCAGTCAGCTGGCATGGAATCTGGCCGTGATAGCTGTAGACGATCACGTAGCCAGCATGCGAGAGCCCACCATGCGCGGCCTGCACCGCGGCGGTCAAGGCCGGCGCCGAGCACGGCTGCAGGTTCGCCGGCGGCTTGCTCGGTACCGGCTTGCTGGTCCTCGGACGGGTGGTCACGAACGATGGCAGGCCAGTGTCGCTGGGGCTGATCGTGGCGCTGTCGGTTGCCGAATCCGACAGGCCGGCCGAGTCCGTAAGGCCAGCCGAAGCCGACGGGCTGCCCGAGTCGCTAGCGGTGGGCTGATCGCTGGCCGGCGAACCAGCACCGCCGGCCCCCTTGGCCTGGTGCGATCCGCAACCGGCAACCACGCCGGCCAGGCAACTGGCAGCGAGCAGGGACAGGGCAGCTGCCCGGACGTTCATCGCACATCTCCTCGATCTGGACAACGCGTTCGTCCCCACCGTAGCCAACCGAGGCGGCGGCCACCGGCAACACCGGCCGGCTCAGCGCGCCGAACCGGCCGGCAGCTTCGCCCGTTCGGCGCGCCAACCACGCCGCTGACCACGCCGGATCGCAGCTGCCGCCAGCCCGATCACCAACGCCACCGTCAGCCCGCCGGCTGCCAGGTAACCGGCCCGCCGGCCAGTCGGCGTGCTGGCCCGAACCGGCCGCGCGAGCGGTACCGAACCGGCCACGACGACCGGCCGCCCGGCCATCGATTGCGGGCTCACATCGGTGGGCAGTTCAGCAGTCAATGCCCTTACCGGATCGATCAATCCCCAACCGACCCGGTCATCGCGCCGGCCGTCGGAACTGCCCGAGGTTGCCAGCACCCGGGCCAGCACTTGGGCCCGGCTCAGCCTGGGCAGGTAGCTGGCGACATCGGCCAGCACGCCGGCCACGTAGGCGGCAGCGAAGCTCGGATCGTTGGCCGGCCACAGGTGCCCGAGCGCACCCTTGCTGCCGGCGGCCAGTCCGGCCAGGTCGTTGCCGGGCGCGCTGATCGCCAGGTAACTGCCCGATTCCACCGTCGAAACCGAGCCGTCCGCGCGCACGCCAGCCACCGCCACCACGCCGGGATAGCTTGTCGGGTAAGTGGATTCGCCAGCCTTGGCAGCGGCCGCCGGCGATACCACCAGGACGCCGGCGCGCACCGCCCGAGCCACCGCAGCCCGCAGCGCCGCCGAGTCGACCGTGACCGGCACCGCCACCTCGATGATGCCAGCGTGGGCGGCCACCGCCACATCGAAGGCCGAAGCCAACCGGGACGGCAACGTGGCTGTGGCATTATCGTCGGACCCTGATTGGGTATACCGGATCGGGATCAGCTGGGCGGCCGGGGCAACCCCGACGATGGTGGTGCGCGGATCGGCCTGGGCGCCGATGATGCCCGCCGCGAACGTCCCCCGCCCATCGCAGTCCGTGCGCGCCGAACCGCCGGCCCGCACATCCTGACCGGCCAGCACCTGCCCGGCCGCAAATTGCGGGTTGCTGGCGTCGATTCCCGTCCCGATCACGGCGATTCGTTGACCGGTGCCCGCGCTCAGCGTGGCGACCGCCGGCAGGTCGAGCTGGCGCTGGGCCCACGGGGTGCTCGCCGCGTACACGCCCTTGGGGATCGCGCAGGCTGCCGCGAACGCCGACCCGGACGTGCCCGGCAGCCCACCGACGACCGCTGCCGACAGCACCGATAAGGCCGTGAAACACAGCCGAAACCGGATCACAGTCCCGGCACCCACAACACCACCCGGGTGCCTGAGCCAGCCTTGGACGTGATCGTCGCGCGACCGCCGGCCTCGACCATCCGGCCGGCGATGCTCTGGCTGGTGCCAAAGCCCGGCTGCGGCTCGTCGAAGCCGGCACCGTGGTCGCGCACCGTGATCTGCACGCCGCCGTCCACCTCGGCCACCGACAGCACCGCCTTGGCCACCCCGGCATGCTTGATCACGTTCATGATTGCCTCGCGGGTGGCATCGACCAGCGCCTGCCGTTGCCACGGGCTTACCACGCTTTCGTCCAGCAGGTTGAACGCCATCTCGACCCGCAGGCCGAGCGCGGCCGCCTCGGCGACCACCTCGGCAAGGCCGTCCACCAGTTCGGCCGGCGCGCGATCAAGCTGATCCAGGCTGCGCCGGATCCGGATCGCCTCGGCCGAAGCGATCCGGCCGACCTCATCCAGCCGCTCGCTGGCACCGGCGTCATCGGTGCCCGGCGCGTTCGATTGCAGGCCGATCGTTTCCAGCGTCTGCAGCACCGTGTCGTGCACGCCGCGCAGGATCCGGGCCCGCTCGGCTCGCTGGCCGGTCTGGATGCCCAGGCTCATCGCCAGCCTGGTCGCGATCGCCAGCGCCGCGATGCCCAGCGCGGTGGAGGCGACCGAGGACATGATCCACAGGTCGTTGTCCCAGTAGTTGGCGATCAGCGGGATCCCGTTCGGGCTGACGTAACGGTCGTGCAGGTAGATCATCGCCTGCTGCAGCAAGGCACCGAAGCCGACGATAGACAGTCCGGCCAGCAGGCCGCGCCCGATCGTCCACATCACCGATGTGCACATCATGCATTTCCAGCTGAGTTCGACGGTGGTCTGATCGGCCACCGAGGGAGCCGACACCGCCACGATCAGGTTGGCCGCGACCGAGATCGCCAGGTCACCGAGCATCAGCGGCAGCACCAACCGCTGGCTGAAGTTGCGAAGTCGCAACAGGATCGCGATTGCCACCAGTTGCCAGACCAGTAGCAGCACCCCCAGGTACAGCACGATCTCGAAACCGGAAACGCCGTGCGCGCTGTAGATCGCGACCAGGCCGGTAGCGACCGCGACGATCCGGTAACCGTACGGGCCGAGCAGCAGGTAACGGATGGCATGGGCGAGCAGGGTGTCCCAGGCCAGCAGCGATTCGGTCTTGGACCGGCGGACCGCGCCCAGTTGCGCGATGGTGCGCCACAGCGACCGGTCCGGTGCGCTGGCCGCGACCGCGGCAACGTCCTCGGCCACGGTCGCCGGGACGACGGCAGCGACGCTGGCCCCGCGCAGGAACAGGTCGCGCAGGATGCCACCGGAGGCAGGCAACGGCGCGACCGCCTCGGCAGTAACGGCCGCACCGCCGACCGGGTCGCGTAGCTCTGCCTGCACGTTCAGACCGCCTTCGTTCCCGGATCGGGATCAGCGAGCGTGGACCTAGATAACGCTCAACGAACATCATTGCTAAAAGCGATGGGCAAAGCGAGCAAATCCCGGCATCCGGCCAGCTGCCGACACCGAACCGGTATGCCTAGACTGGGCGCCATGACCGGTGAAACCGACCCCACTGACGCAGTCGATTCAGCCACCACGGAGCCTGCTGGCACCAGCTCGCACGATATCGTGCTGCCCGCCGGCCTGGCGGCCGCGATGGCCCAGAACTGGGAACCGGCGCCGCTGATGCCGCACCCGGCCGGCCGGACCCGTGCCCGAGCGAGCGGGGCTGACACCTTCGCCCGCAACCGCGCGGCGTTGTCCGCAGCGCTACCCGGCCAGCTGATCGTGCTGCCCGCCGGCCAGCTGAAGGTGCGGGCCAACGACACCGACTACGGCTTTCGCGCCTGGTCGAGCTTCAGTTGGTTGACCGGCGAGACGGTCGAGGGAGCGGTGCTGGTGCTAGCGCCGGCAGCCGACAGCCACAGCGCTGGCAACCACAGCGCTGGCAACCACAGCGCTGGTAACCACAGCGCTGGCAACCACAGTGCGACGCTGTACGTCCGCGAGTACGCCGGCGCGGGCGAGCCCGGCTACTTCACCAACCGGGTACACGGCGCGCTATGGGTCGGCAACGTGCCCGGCGTTCAGCAAACCGCCGCGGTGCTGGACCTGCCGGTCCGTCCGCTGGCCGAGCTGGCCGGTGAGCTGCGCCGCTATGCCGGCACGCCAACGCTCGCCCCGCGCGGCATCGATGCCGACCTGGATCGGCTGCTGCCCGGCGCGCAGGCCGGCAACCTCGAGCAGGTCATCGACGAGCTTCGCCTGGTCAAGGACGACTGGGAGATCAGCCAGCTGCAGGCCGCCTGCGATGCCACCGCGCGCGGGTTCGCCGACGTCGCCGCCGAGCTGCCGGCGGTGCTGGCCAGCGGCGGCCGGCGCGGTGAGCGCTGGCTGGAAGGTACGTTCTGGCGGCGGGCCCGGATGGAGGGCAACGAGGTCGGCTACTCCTCCATCATCGGCGCCGGCCGGCACGCAACCACCCTGCACTGGTGGCGCAACGACGGTGATATCGCCGATGGCCAGCTGCTGCTGGCCGACATGGGCGTCGAGGTAGACACCCTGTACACCGCCGACGTCACCCGGACCTTGCCGGTGACCGGCGAGTGGACCGACGCACAGCGCAAGCTCTACGGCGCGGTGCTGGAGGCACAGGAAGCCGGCATCGCCGAGGTCAAGGCCGGCGCGGACTTCCTGGCCGCGCATCGAGCCTCGATGTGGGTGCTGGCCGATCACCTGCACAGCTGGGGCGTGCTGCCGGTGACCGCTGAGGTTGCCTGCGCCGAGGACGTCGAGGCACCCGGCGCCGGCCTGCACCGCCGCTACACCTTGCACGGGGTCAGCCACATGCTCGGCATCGACGTGCACGACTGCGCGGCCGCCCGCGAGCAGACCTACCGCGAAGGCCCGCTCGGTGCTGGCTACGTGCTGACCGTGGAGCCCGGCCTGTACTTCCAGCCGAACGACCTGACGGTGCCGGCCGAGTGGCGCGGTATCGGCATCCGGATCGAGGACGACATCCTGGTCACCGACGGCGCGCCGGTGAACCTGTCCGGTGCGCTGCCCCGCGACCCGGACGAGATCACCGCCTGGATGCGTGACGTCCAGTCGGGGCCGGCGCGGGCGTGATCCGGCCCTTCCGCCGCTAGCGGCCGCCCGTTCGCCGCCGCTAGCGCTCAGGGGTGCTGCGCCTTGCGGAGGGTGTCGGCGGTGGCTAGGAC
>JBDSAN010000308.1:0-9368 GCA_039922115.1 Jatrophihabitantaceae bacterium | reverse complement strand
GGTGCGTTGGGAGCAATGGTGTCGGGGTAGACCCGCCCGTTGAGCAGGCTGAAGTCGGCCCGGTAGTTGCTCCACTCCGGCAGCTGGATGTGGGCGTCGCACCAGTGCGCCTCGCTCCACACCTCCGAGAGGAACATCGCAAACTCCCGGTCGAACCCGGTCGAGCCGTCCCCGTCGTTGTACATGAACCTGGTGTGTCCACCAAAACTCTGTCCATCCTGCAGCGGGCGGACGAAGACCAGACCGGTCATGCCCATATGCACATGCTCGACGTCCTCGACGTGGCAGTGATACATGTAGGTTCCAGCATCGACCGGCAGGTATCGGTAGTGCAGCGACTGCCCGGGCGGCACCGACAGCGAGGCGTCGGGCACCCCGTCGAAGTAGGCGATCTGGTTGGCGAAGCCGTGAAAGTGGATGGTGTGGCTGTCGAACAGATCGGGTCGGTTGCCCATACCCAGGTTGAACAAGGTCAATCGAAGGTCCTGGCCGGCCTGGGCGTAGAGCAGCGGTGCTGAGATCTGGACATGGTTCTTGACGTTGTCCACCAGGTACGGGTTCGCGTTGGTCACGGTGGCCGGGCTGTACTGGGTCACGTTGCGGAAACCGAAGGCGTAGGTGGTTGCCAGGTCCTCGCGCGGGTTGCCGGTGCTGTTGCCGTTGGCCTGTGCGAGGCTGTCCGGAAAGTATGGCGGCATCGGGTTGGCGCCCACCGGCATCGATACCCAGCCGTCGGTGCCGGCCAGCGTGTACGCCTTCACCGGGGGCGTGCTGGCGTCCAGCTGCAGCTTCGGTGAGCCACCGCTGTACTTGGTCAGGGTCAGCACGCCGCCGGCCGCGGCCGCGGTGAGCATCGACTTGATCATCGTGCGCCGCGAGACGTGGATGGCGAACCGGTTACCGTCCTGTGCTGCCGTGCCACCGGTCGGCAGCGGTTCGGCCGGTCCGGCCGGCATTTCTGGTGGCTGGCTCATCCCTGACTGCCTTTCCTGCGAATCCAACGGGTGCTGGCGATCGGAACTCTCGCGACCTTCGGGCCCGCTCATCGGACGGCCTGGTACGCGCCGGCGTCGATTACGGTGCCGGTGACCCCGGGCCCAGTCCGGCCCCGGCCATCCAGGTCTGCCGCTGGCGCGGTTAGCCCGTTCGGGAAGGTGAACGGTGCCGGGTACGGCGCCACCACCGGGTGATTGACACCCAGGCCGGCAGCGATCGAGGTATTCGGAATGTGGTAATCACCGATACCGCCGGACGGTAGGTCGATATTGACGATCGCGGTTACCCGGAACCGGAAGTTGATCCGCATCGGTGCGATATCCAGCTGCAGGTCAAACGGCTTGACGAATCCGACCGCGTTGTTGCTCGCCCCAAGTGTTGGCACGTTGGCCGCGCTGATCACCCGGTTGGTGGACGAGGCGTTGTAGCCCTCGTTGGCGTTGAACGGCGGGTCGATGACCGAGTACACCGGGCTGAGCTTGTCGGTTGCCGGTGGATCCACGACTCCGACATCCCAGTAATTTATGGGTGTGCTGTCGCCGACCTGGCCGATCCCGCTGACGTTGCTCACCGAAGCGTTCCAGGAACCGGCCCGGTTGTCATAGATAACATCGTTGGCGATGATCGGGTTCGACCAGGTTTTGCTGCCGGTGGGCAGGGTGGCTTGGAACGGCTGGCTGTTGTGCGCCGTCGAGATGCCGGCCGGGGCCGGCGTGCCGTCGCTGGTGACGGCGGTCGCGGTGGTGAGGTTCTTGGCGATCGTGTCGTTGATGATGCTCACCTGAGCGGTGTCGTCGAGCGAGATGCCGCCACCCTCATGCGATGAGATGTTGTCGGTGATGCTGTTGTCCGACACCGTCATCGCGAAGTTGCCGGCCTGCAGGAAGCGCAGCCCGCCACCGTCGTCGTTGGCCGCGTTCACCGCGATGTTGTTGGCGGTGATTGTGACCGGCCCGGTTCCTTGCGAGGCCTTGGTGGAGTCCTGCGGCAACTGGCCGGCGATCATGATGCCGCCGCCCTCGTCCTGGCTCTGGTTGAACTTCACCACGTTGTGGCTGATCAGGTTGGCCGGAGCCACCGTGCTCGTCGATGCCGTAGCCAGGAAGCTAAGCAGCCCGGTTCCGGAGCCGGTGCCTGATGGCTGATTCCTCGGTACGTTCAGGGTGATGCTGCGGCCATTACCGGTGATCGAGCTGATTGTCGCGCCGACCATGCCATAGCCTGACACCGGCTTGTTGCGATCGGAGTTGACGAATGGCGTCCCAGTGGTGGCGGTGAAGGTAGTCGAGTTACGAGCACTGGTCAGGGTGCCGGCGACATTGGTCGGCGCGATGCTCAGGCCGTACTGGCTCAGGCCACCGCCGTACTCGGCGGACTGGTTGCCGCAGATCAGGTTGTCGTGGATGTTGTAGCCGCCCGCGTCGTTGAAGATTGCCATGCCGCCGCCGAGGTTGTTGCCACCGTTGGCCACGATCTGGTTGTTGCCGAACTCGACATTCCAGTTGTGCTGGCCGTCCAGCTGCGGGGTGCCGATCCGGATTGCCCCGTAGGAGCCGGAGTTGCCATCGATCAGGTTGTTGGTGACCTGGGTCCAGTCGTCGTGACCGTTCAGGAAGATCGCGCCGCCCTGGGTGCCATCCGCACCAGCCGCTGGTCCGGTCCGCTGGCCGGTGTTGGTGTTGACGTTGGCCGGTGTGCTGATGGTGATCGAGGCCTGGACGCCCAGACCGTCGACGATCGGGTGCGCCGCAGCGGAGTATGCCGGCTGGTCGCTCTGGCCTAGGACGGTGATGTCCTGACCTTCGGTGATCTGCTTGTTGTCCACTCCTGGCGTCTTGGGCCAGAGCACGCCACTGATGTCCTGCCAGACGTCCACCGCGTGCTGGGCTCGCACGTCCTGCGGCGCGGTTGCCCAGTCGATCGCCGCCGGTGGGGTCACTGAGTTGTCGGTCAGGCCAAAGTAGTACCGGCCGTCCAGCACAGTGCCTGGCACGTTGATGGCGGCCGTGGTTGCGGTGGCTGGGATGACCCCACCAGGACCGACGCCCTGCACGGTTACCGCCGAGTGCACGATGATCGGCTCGAACCAGACCCCGCTCGAGGCGGCGCTGGTGACCGGCGATTGCTGGGTGTTAGCGGCTGGGTAGACCACCACAATCGCGTTGCTGAGCTGGCTGTTCGCCTCCTGGGTGTAGTTCAGGGTGCCGTTGGTCGGCTGCAGCCAGTAGCCGGCAGCGCGCTCCAATGCCTCCTGGATGCTCGGGAACGAGGTCTGAGCCTTCCAGGCGGACAGCGTGCTCGCCTCGGTGGTGAAGGTCGGATCGACCTGCAGGATGGTGGGTCGATACGCGCCGGCAACCACGTAGAAGCTGATCCCGTTGATGGTCTTCAGCCCAGCGGTGTTGGTGATCGACAGCTGGTACTTGCCGCCGCCGGCGCTGGTCGGGATGGTCAGGTCGATCTCGGAGTCGGTCCACTTGGTGATCGCGCTGCTGATCAGGTTGGCGTTACCGAACTGGATGGTGCCGGCCGTGCTGCCGAAGCCGAGGCCCTTGATCACGACCTTGCGATTGGCGTTGGCGACTGTGAGATCGACGAACGGGTGATCCACCGAGTACAGCTGCGGCGCGGTCGGCAGCACCCCGCACTGGGCCGCAGCGGAAAACTTCTGACCGCCGTTGATGAAGCCGAGCGCGCTACGGGTCGGTGCGGTGTCGGCCGGCGTGAAGACGCCGGGCACCGCCTGGAAGTTGGCGGTGATCGTCTGGAACTGCGGGTTGTAGTTGAAGTTCGGGTGGTCGATGGTGCCAGGGTCGTTACCGACGAACCGGTAGATGTTCTGGCAGATGCCGGCTGGCGTGGCGCAGTCGGCCACGTCGGTGGACGGCATCAAGGCTTCGGCGATGCCGTTCGGGTCGATGTTCATCTGGTAGGCCAGGTTGCCGTGCCAGTCGTAGACGCCCTCGGGCGAGTTCGGGATCGGTGCCGCGTCGCCGTACTGGGTTTCACTCTTGGTTGTCGACAGGTTGGTGTCATCGAAGTTCTGCACTATGAACGTGGTTGGGATGGGCACATCGGTGTAGAGGTAGAAGTTCGGCGCCACCGACTGGCCACCGCCGACATGGATCAGGTGCACGTCGCAGGAGTTGCGGCTGATGCCCTCCAGCGGGCTGCCGCCGGCTGAGAGGAAGCCCGGATCGGTCACGTTCACCGTGTAAGCGGCGCCGGCACACTGCGGATCCGGCGACGGCGATGCGGTGTTCGGGTCCTCGATGAGGGTGGTCGGCGAGTCGCCCCCGGTGACCGGCAGCGCGATCGGAGTCTGGCTCGGCTTGTCGGCCTGCGGCGGGAAGCTGAACGCCGCGCAGGCGCTACCACCGCAGCTCGCGGTGACGTGGTGCACGCTGCCGTTTGCGTTGTAGACGTTGGTCAGGTCGGCGTTCTGAGGTACGAATTCCGGGGTGCTGGCGTGGTCGGTCAGGTCAGCGGTGTAGCTGGCCAGGTTGGCGCCGGCGAAGTTGTTCTGGCTGGCCTCGTTGGCCACCTTGTACAGCGGCCGGTCCACTCCGGGCGAGGCCTGCGGCAGCACCATGTCGCCGGGAATATCCACCTTGGCCAGGAAGTCGCCGACCGCCGGGTTGCCGGCCGCATCGGTCGGGGTGAGTGCGAAGTTGCCATCGACGGTCTGCGAACCGTGCGTGTCACCGGTGGGCACGTTCGGGTCCAAGGGCAGGTTGTCGGTGCCGAGGCCGAAGTTGACCGCAGCCGCCGGTGCCTCGATACAGGCCTGGGTGTAGTGGCCCGGGTTCGGGCTGGTCGGATCTATGGTCAAACCAGGCAGGAAGTCGGTCACGGTGACACCGTTGGCCTCGGTGCCGATCACCTTGCCGGACGGGTCCAGCGTGCCGGAGATGATCTTGCCGTTGGCATCGCGAGCGACGCAGCCGGTGGCGCGGGCGTAGTGCTCGGACTGGTAGGCGTTGACCGTGCCGTCCGGCGGAGTGATGCCGCCATACCGGTCGGTGCTGCCCACCTGGCCATTGCTGTAACTGGTGGCGTACCCGCCGGTCGGACCGGTGGTCTTGTACGAGCCGTCGCAGTTGAGCAGGTAGTGGTTGAAGCTGACATAGGGCACCATGTTTCCGGCGCAGTTCTGCAGCGCTGGATCGGTTTCGGCCGCCTTGATCGGCTGGAATAGCTCGGTGAGCAGCCCGGGAATGCCGCTGAAGTAGTCGTAGGCGGCCTGGCTGCGGCCGAGGTAGCGGTTACGCACCGCGGTGTAGAAAACCGTCGCCACGATGCCGCCATTGTCGGCACGATTGACCACCTTGTTCGGGTCATTCTGCGACGTGGTCGAGCCAGCGTAGGGTTGCACCGCCCAGTCGAGGCGACCGCACTGCGCGATTACCGGGTTGTACTGGACGTCGACTGCCGCCGTTAGCGTGGTGTGTTCCTGCGGGTCGTTGCAGGATTGCCAGGTGACGCCGGTGGTCTTCCACCTGGTGTTGAAGGCCTGGATGACATCGGCGTAACCGAGCGGGTAGGCCTCGGTGAACTCGTAGTTGCCCTGGTCGTCGGTGACGTCGGTGTTCTGGCCACCTTCCTGGGCGTTGTTGGTGCGGTCGAGGTTCTGCAGGGTGAACTTGGGCACCCCGGCCTCACCGGCATCGCAGCGGCCGTTTCCGTTGGTGTCGATGCAGATCTTGCCGGTGATCCGGGTCCACCACTCCAGCAGCGGTACCACGCCCAGGTCGGACACCTTGCCGTTGGACACGGTCACGTTGAAGGAGTCGAAGATGTAGTCCTGAAGTTGATCCCAGACCGCGATCGAGTACGAGCCGTCCGGCACGTCCTTGATGTCGAAGCTGCCGTCGAGGCTGGCGTTGGAAGCCCAGATCGTCTTGTCACCATTGTTCAGGTCCGACAGCGTCACCCACGGGTGATGTACCGGGCGATCGAACTTGTAGCCAGCAGTACCGGCGTTGTTCGCCTGGCCGTTGATGCCGGTCAGGCCGCCGATGCCGGGGTAGTAGGCCGCCGCACCCATGATCTTGCCCTTGATGGCCCCGGTCGGGACGGGTGTTCGCGGAGCCCTGGGGACCGAGGCGCAGGTCGGGCTGGATGGGGCCAGCCAGCCGTTGCCGGTCAGGCCGTTGAAGTCGACGGTACCGCGAGCAGGGTTGGTCTGCAGCCGGCTCGGACGAAACCGAACTGGACCTGCGGTACCAGCTCGCCACCGACCAGCAATTCGGTGTCATAGCCGGTGGAATTGGCCTGCGGCCAGGTGTCGAAGTCGTGGTTGCCTTCCAGCGTGGTGGTCTGCACCCAGCAGGCCTCGGACTGGATCGCGCTGTTGACCAGCGAGCCGACAGTGTTGCCGAGCACCGAGCAGGTTCGCTGCGGCGCGATGTTGCGGTTGGTCACCGGGTCGATGCCACCGACCTGATCGGCGATCACCGATGAGCCGTAACGGTTCGGTGCCATGTTCGGAATCAGGATGTCGCCGTTGGAATCGCTGGTGCAGGAACCGGTAGCCGGGCCGGGCACCTCGAAGTTGCCGCGGATATGCCGGCTCGGGTCGATCAGCGGGCGCCCGTCAAGGCCGAGCTTGACCTGGTAGAAGGCATCGGTCGGGTCGGGGTGATTGCGCGCGTCGTAGCCGGGCGTGAGCTGATAGGCCGTGCACAGCGGGTTGTTGTAGTAGTCGACGTTGACCGGGCCGTCGTAGTCGGTCAGGTGCGCGTCATAGCCGGGCAGCCCGAACTCTGACTGCTCGTCCCACTGGGCGTTGGTCGATGCCATGTCGCCATAGACCTTGAGCCGGATATTGGTCAGCGGGATTGGCAGCGGGTTCAGGCTGACCACGATCGCGCCGCTGGAGGTGACGTCCAGGCCGGAGAACTTGCCACCGGACACCACGAAGTGTCCGCCACCGATCTGGAAGCCATTCGCGGTCACCGATACCAGGTACTTGCCGTCCGGCAGACCGCGACCGGTCGCGCTGTTGAAGGCGGGCAGCGCGGTGGTGGTGTTCCAGTCGGTCTGGCTGCCATCGGACACCACCGGGCTGGAGGTGATGCTGTGGATCGACGGCCAGTTGCAGGCGGCCGGATTCGGCGACCCGTCGCTCAGGATCGGGCTACCGCCGGCGATCGGGTTCGGGTAGTTCGGGTTGCCGTCCGGGTTGGTCGAGGTGATCGGGTGGCACTTGGTGAGCTCGGACGCGATCGGCGTCTTGCCGTCCGGGCCGAGGGTCACGCCGCCGGTGTTGTCCCTGTTCAACAGCCACTTGTAGCTGGTCACCGGATCGTTCCTGCTCGGTCCCTGACCGCCGTTGTGTGGACCAGGCAGGATCGAGTCCTCAGCGGTCCGGATGCACAGCGTGCCGGCTGCCTTGGTCGAGCAGTTGGAAAGGTCGTTCGCGGGGTTGGGATGGCCGCTGGCCGTCCAGCCGGTGGTCGGCGCAGCAGCGCTGGAAGGCGCTGTCGCGTAAGCCAATACCGGAACGACCATCGCTGTGACCAGCAGCAGGACGGTCCGGGCGCGGACGATATGCCGCCGTCGCGGTGCCGAAGCAGAAGTTCTGACCATCGAACGCTCCCCTGTGAACACGCCATAGCTGTCGGCGTTGAGTTGCAGTGAAGCGCACTGGGAAGCGGGTTAACCGGGGATGAGCGAGAAGTAATGGCAGGATGAAGCTATCGTCATGTTCGCTCCGGTAACGGCTGCGGATGACGATGCCGTCATGAAGATGAAGCCTTGCCTTGCGGGGCTGCATGCTGGCACCCAAATCGCTTACCGTGATGCGACCCGACGGCTCAGAGCGGGGCCGTCCGCACGTCGACTCGGGGGAGCACATGGCATTCCGGGCCAAGACCGCCGCGTCTCGATCGATGCTGGTCCTGCTGACCGTGCTGCTGGCGCTGGCCGGACAACTTAAGTTCAGTGCTATTTCGCAGGCACATTCGGTGTTGCTGAGCAGCACGCCGGCAGATGGCGCGGTGTTGACCTCAGCGCCGGCGGTGGTCGACCTGCGATTCAGCGAGGCGGTTGACCTCAGCTTGACCAAGGTGCGGCTGGTCGACAGCGCGGGCACGGTGTTCGCGCCGACCGCGATCCGGCTTTCCGGCGAGGCGGACCTGATCGCGGTGTTGCCAGCCTTAGCGCGCCAGACCTATCGACTCGACTGGCAAACGGTGGCCAGCGACGACCGGCACGCTACGTCCGGAGTCGTGGTGTTCGGTATTGGCAACCAGGCACCGGCCAGCGCACCGCTACCAGCTGACCCGCTGCCCTCAGCTGCGGAGGTGCTGCTGCGGTGGGTCCTGCTGCTCGGGTTGAGTGCGCTGGTCGGCGGCTTGGTGCTGACCCGGTTGGGCCGGCTGGGCCCGCGCGGCCGGCGCAACCACGACAGCGGCCAGGACGTAGGGCTGCACAAGGGGATCCTGGCCGCTGCGGTGGTCGGAGGCATTGTCGCGGTGCCGGCGGCGATCATGCTGATGTTGCTGCAGTCCGGTGGGCCTATCGCCGCTTACCGTTTGATGTCCAGCCCGTTCGGCGAGCGATCGGCCATCCGGGCCGTAGCGTTGCTGGTGCTGCTGTTCATTGCCTGGCGACGCTACCGTTGCGAGGCCGGCCGGCCGAGTCGCAGTTTCGATGGCGATACGGTGGTGGCGTTGCTGATTCTGGTTGTCTCGTCGGCATTGCTGGGCCATGGAGCGACCTCACTGGTGCGTACCGGCATCGAGTCGCTGCACCTGCTGTTGGCGATGATCTGGTTCGGCAGCCTGCTGGCAACCACCATGACAGTCCTGTACCTGTTGCGCGCGGCGCGGGCGCCCGGCTCGACCCGCTCGCTGGGCAGCACCGCCGGCGCCCGCAGCGCTGCCGAGCGCAGCGCGGCTGTCCGCAGTGCCAGCATCCAGCTGCTTGTGGTGTTCGGGGTGGCCGCGATCGGTTGCGTCGCCGGCCTGGTGATCACCGGCCTGCTGCTCGTTGGCGATAGCGCACGGACCGTCGACTCGCTATTGATGTCGACTTTTGGCCGCATCCTGCTGGTAAAAGTGCTACTCGCCGCGATCGGCGGTAGCCTCGGCTGGTTGTCGCATCGCAGGCTTCGAGCGCGGTTGGCTGCTTTGCGTCCGGGCGCGCTGGTGGCTGAGGTGGCAGTGCTTGCCGTGGTCATCGGCACTGCCGCCGCGCTGGCCTCGGCGTCGCCACCGAACGGTGGCCAGTGGCGCCCGTCGATTCCGATTGCCGGAAGCAGCACGGTTTCCGGCGAGATCGCCGGGCTGGTCGAGTCGATTCAGGTCCGGCCCAATGTCGTCGGGCACAACTTTGTCATGGTGAGCGTGTTCAACACCAGGCGGCCG
>JBDSAN010000307.1:0-3048 GCA_039922115.1 Jatrophihabitantaceae bacterium | reverse complement strand
GTAGTGGTTCCCACACCGGTCAGCTTATTGGGGCACAATGACAACACCATGATCGGATTTCTGGTGTTGCTGTTTCCCGTCCTGCTGATGGCGTTCATGCTTGTCATGGAACGCATCGAGGAGCCGTTGACCCGGGTCGCTGACGAGCGCGACGTGGTCGAGTTCCTCGACCATGCCAATCCGGACGAGCTGGACACCTTCGTCCGGGAGGGCACCGATTCGGCGCTCACCCGGTTCCGAGCCAGGCTGCGAATCCTGCCCCGTGCGAGTAGGCGCAACCGCAGTCGCTGATCCGGTCAACGGGCTCGATGGATCGCCGGCTGGCAGAAATCTGCGGGTCGCGAGACGCTAGCCTGGCCGGCACCCCTAGAATCCGGCCATGGCGTGTGCGTGAAGGCACACGAGA
The DNA here is from genome assembly GCA_039922115.1 of Jatrophihabitantaceae bacterium. GTDB lineage: Bacteria > Actinomycetota > Actinomycetes > Mycobacteriales > Jatrophihabitantaceae > Jatrophihabitans_A. Next base: position 2,642 of record JBDSAN010000307.1, on the reverse strand, counting down.
TGGCTTAAGCCGCACAAGACTACTAAGGGAGCTGGCGTGGACGAAGTGCTCCGCAGGGCTGGTCTGTTCCAGGGCGTGGACCCTGCCGATGTCGAGGCACTCGGCAGCCAGTTCGAGGTCTTCGATGCCCCGCGCGGTACCACGCTGTTCAACGAGGGCGAGCCCGGCGACAGCCTCTACATCGTGCTGTCGGGCAAGGTGAAACTCGGCCGCAAGTCCTCCGACGGGCGCGAGAACCTGGTCGCCGTGATGGGGCCGGCTGACCAGTTCGGTGAGCTGTCACTGTTCGATCCCGGGCCCCGCACCGCCACCGCGGTGGTGGTCACCGACGCCCGGGTGGCCCGGCTGCCCAAGACCGCGCTGACCGACTGGATCACCGAGCGGCCGCAGATCGCGCTGCAATTGCTGCGGGTTGTCGCGCGCAGGCTGCGCCGGACCAACACCATGCTGGCCGACCTGATCTTCGTGGACGTGCCGGGCCGGGTCGCCAAGCAGTTGCTGCAGCTGGCCCAGCGCTTCGGTTCGGTGGACGGCGGCCAGCTTCGGGTCACCCATGACCTGACCCAGGAGGAGCTGGCGCAGCTGGTTGGCGCGTCCCGCGAGACGGTGAACAAGGCGCTGGCCGACTTCGCCCAGCGTGGCTGGCTACGGCTTGAGGGCAAGAGCGTAGTCATTCTCGATCGCGAGCGACTAGCCCGCCGCGCCCGCTGAGTTCGCTGCTTCGGCATCTTGCGGAATGTCACCACCAGCGTGAGCCTGAGCGCTCGCTACTGGTGACATTTCAATGCCCTTCTGATCTGAGCAGCTACGAGTTCTGGTTCGGTGCGCACCACCACGCTCGGAAACCGCAGCACCAGCGCGCCACCCAGTGACAGCTCGTTGTGCCGAAGCTGATCGTCCCACCAGCGGCGAACCGCCAGGTGGATCGCGCCGTCCACCTCGGCAGCGACAAGCCGGCCGTCGGATCGTCGCCAAGTCGCGTCCAGGTAGCGGCGTTTGCCGGACGAGTCGCGACGCACCGTTTGCCGCTGCGGTAACGGCAATCGGTATCGCCGGCAGAGCGCGAAGAAGTCGATCTCGCTGAGCGCCTGCGAACCCTGACCGACGTCGGCGATCGCGGCCATCAGCACCGCCCGATGTCGGAGCGTCGCTTCATCGCCGATGGCTGCGGCAAGCGCCTGCGCGGTAGTGAGCCGTTGCTGAACGGCAGCAGCGAGGATTCCACAGGCCGGCCGAGGTGATGGGAAGCTGGCCGAGGCGACCAGCAGCGCGGCCGGCAGCGCCTGCACCTGGACGGCCGGCTCGGCCCAATCACGACGCCGATGCAGTCGCACCGATATGCCGGCCAGTTCCGGTTGCGGGGTGCCTCGGGGCGCCAGGACGTGCACGGCATCGCGTTCCCAGCCACGCAGCCCATGCGCTTCAGCTGAGGTGAACGCGGTCAACTGGGAGCGCGGGCCGCAGTTGAGCTGCGCCGCCCGCCAGCGCTGACGCCGGGTCAACGGCCCGTTGTGCAGGACGACCGCGCGCCCGACCAGCTGCCAGCGCCGGGCCGCGCAGTGCGCTCGGACCTGAAACCGGTCGACGCCGATCGCGGCGAGTTCAGCACGGCTGCGCACCGCCGGCATCGAGCCGATCAGCGCGCGCTGGGCCGGTGCGGTAGTCATCCAACCAGCTTCACCCAGCACATCGGCCTCAGCCGGCGCGTGCCGAGATTTGTGGATAACCATCGGGGCGGGAATGTCACTAGGAGCGTGAGTCAGGACTCACGCTCAGGGCGACATTCGCAGACGGTTAGCGAGCGCGCAGGTACGCCAGCTGCGCGCGCACCGACAGCTCCGCCGCCGGCCACAATGCCCTGTCCACATCGGCATAAACTCGCTCGACCACATCGGTGACCGAGGCGGCGGGCAACGCGGCGAGCACTGCTTGAACCTGCGCCAACCGCTGCTCGCGATGGGCCAGGTAGGCCGAGGCGGCCGCGCCGGCATCGGGCAACTCGGGGCCGTGTCCGGGCAGCACCGCGACCCCGGCCAGCGAGGCCAGCCGGCGCAGCGAGGCCAGGTAGTCGGCGAGCACCCCGTCCGGGTGCGCGACCACGGTGGTCCCCCGGCCCAGGATGGTGTCACCGGTCAGCACCGCGGGCACGTCGGGCAGCACGAACGACAGCGAGTCCGAGGTGTGCCCGGGCGTCGTCCAGACCTCGACCCGGACGCCGGCCGCCGCCAGCACGGTGCCCTCGCCGATTCCCTCGCTGCCGTAGCGATGTGTCGGGTCCAGCGCCAGCACCGGCGCCCCGGTCAGCTCGTGTAGCCGATGGGCACCGGCGGCGTGGTCCGGGTGCCCGTGCGTCAGCAGGATCAGCGCGACCGTCCCGGCCGCCTCGACCAGCGCCGTCAGGTGCGGCTCGTCAGCCGGGCCGGGATCGACCACGATTGCCTGCCGCCGGCTCGGATCATCGCGCAGCAGCCAGCTGTTCGTCCCGTCCAGGGTCATCGCCGACGGGTTGTCGGCGAGCACCACCCCGGCGATCGGGTTGACCTGGCGCAACGATTCGTAGGCCAAGCTCACGGCAAGGCCCGCCCCGAGGCGGTGATGAAGCCGGCCGGCAGCGGCAGCGTGCTGCCATTGCCAAGCTCGGC
>JBDSAN010000306.1:0-3995 GCA_039922115.1 Jatrophihabitantaceae bacterium | reverse complement strand
GCCGGCTGGACGAGGTCATTCCCACCCACCTGTGCCCCCAGCTGGTATTGGAGCTGACCGAGCACATCCCGGTGGAGGATTACGAGGCGGTACTGACTGCGCTGGCCACGCTGCGCGGCCACGGCATGCGGCTGGCCGTCGATGACACCGGCGCCGGCTACGCCGGGTTTCGGCACCTGCTGAGCCTGCAACCAGAAATCATCAAGCTGGACATCTCACTGACCCGCGGCGTCGACACGCTGGCCAGCCATCGCGCGCTGGCCTCGGCGCTGGCAGTGTTCGCGGCAGCGGTCGGGGCGCAGTTGCTGGCCGAGGGTGTCGAGAGCGTCAGCGAAATGGAAACCCTTCGCGAATTGGGCTTGTCCTGGATGCAGGGCTACTACTTCGGTCGCCCGAGCGTGGGATTGGATGCGGTGGCCGGCTGCTGACCGAGGGCACCGACCCGGCGGGAGCAGCTAGCCGCGCTCGTCGGCGAACTGCCAGACCAGCACCTCGGCCGGTTGCCGGGCCAGGATCGTCTCGGCCTGCCGGCCCGCGATCCGCACCGCGTCGCCGGCCTGCAGCACCGCATCCGGACCGAATTGCAGGCTGCCCGAGCACACGAACAGGTGCAGCCGATCAGCGGCCGGCAACGGTAGCGGTCGTCCCGGCCGGAGCCTGGCCACCGCCAGCACCGCGCCGGGGCTGCCGACCGGCAATGCCGAGCGGGTCGGCACTGGCGCACCACTGGCCACCGTCACCAGCTCACCGCCGGCCAGCTGGTCGCTGAAATCGGCCTGCGCGTAGCTCGGCGTGCGGCCGGCTTCGGCCGGGCGCAGCCACATCTGAACCAGCCGAACGGGCTGGTCCGGCCAAGCGCTGCGCTCGGTGTGCTCGATGCCGCTGCCGGCCGAGATCAGCTGCAGCATGCCGGGCCGCAGCCGGTGCTGCTGGCCGTCGGCATCGACATGCAGCAGGGTGCCCTCGATGAGCCAGGTCAGGATCTCGGTATCGCGGTGCCAGTGCAGCGGGTAACCCGGGCCGGCTTGCAGCAGGTCCTCGTTGTGCGCGATCAGCGGGCCAAAGCTGAGGTTGTCGGCCTGGTAGTGCGGGCCGAATGAGAACGAGTGCGCCGAGTGCAGCCAGCCGGTCTCGGTCCGCGGCCGGTCACCGGCCCGGCGCAGGTCATAGCTGCTCACCCCGCTGAGGGTAGGCAGACATTACGCTCGGCGCTGTGGCAGGCAGCGTGAGCGAGGCGACGATCCGGCGGATCGAGCAATCCTCCGGTGTGCTCGCCACCCGCAGCGTGGCCCGGATGGACGAGCAGCTGGCCTGGTTCCGGCGGCTACCGGCCGATCAGCGGTCCTGGGTGATGCTGGTTGCCCAGGCCGGCGTCGCCTCGTTCGTGGAATGGCTGCGCTCGCCCGATCAGGTGCTTCGGCTGACCGGTGAGGTGTTCGGGACGGCTCCGCGCGAGTTGGCCCGGCGACTATCCCTGCAGCAGACGGTGGAGCTGGTCCGCCAGACCATCGCGGTGGTCGAGGAGCACGTGCCGGCACTGGCCGGCCCGGCCGACGAGCCGGCGGTCGCCGACGCGATGCTGCGGTTCTCCCGCGAGATCGCCTTCGCCGCGGCCCGGGTCTATGCCAGCGCGGCCGAGACCCGTGGCGCCTGGGACGCCCGGCTGGAGGCGATGGTGATCGACGGCCTGGTCCGCCCGGACGGCACCCCGGCCGACCGATCACCGGTCAGCCAGCTGGCCGCGCTCGGCTGGCGGGCCGAGGGCGCGGTCACCACGGTGGCCGGTTACGCCCGGGCCGACCGCGACCCGAAGGAAGTGCTGGAGTCGGTGCACCGAGCGGCCCGCCGGGCCCGGCTGGACGTGCTGGCCGGCGTGCACGGTGGCCGGCTGGTGGTGGTGCTAGGCGGTATCAGCGACCCGCTGCAGGCCGCTCACGCGGTGCTGGCCGAGTTCGATCCGGGCCCGGTGGTGGTCGGTGGCAGCGAGCCCCAGATTTCCGGGGCGGCCGCGGTCACCGCGACCGCGCTGAGCGGGCTGCGGGCGGTCGCCGGCTGGCCGGCCGCGCCGCGTCCGGTCGCGGCCGAGGACCTGCTGCCGGAACGGACCATCAGCGGCGACCGGGCGGCCCGCGACCAGCTGATCGAGACCGTCTACCGGCCACTGACCGAGGCTGGCGACGCGATCCTGGACACGGTGGTGGCCTACCTGGACAGCGGCCGGGCGCTGGAGTCGACCGCCCGAGCGCTGTTCGTGCACACCAACACCGTGCGCTATCGATTGCGCCGGGCCGCCGACCTGTGCGGCCAGGCGCCGACCGACGCGCGCGGGGCGTTCACCGTCCAGCTGGCGATGGTGCTCGGCCGGCTCGCCGACGGCCACTCCGACCCCGGTCCCGAGCTCGGTCAAGGGTCGAGAAACCCCGCCGGAAGCATTATCGGCACTGGCGATAACACTGCATTGCAATCGTTTACATCCCGGTGACGAATCTCTCTGCTTGTAGCTAACCTACAAAGTTCGGGCAAGAACGCTGTGCGTGCCGTGCTCGCCGGAAGTGGTCGGCACAGGGCAACGTCTATGTTGTGATTGCCATCCTCGCTCCCGGTCAGGGCGCGCAGACCCCCGGCATGCTCAGCCCCTGGCTGGAACTGGACGGCGTCGGCGAGCTGGTGGCCGGCTACTCCGAACTCGCCCAGCTCGACCTGGCCCGGCTCGGCACTACCGCGACCGCCGAGGAGATCCGCGACACCGCGGTGACCCAGCCGCTGATCGTGGCGATGGGCCTGATCACCGCCGGCCAGCTGGACTTCAGCGGCGCCACCGAACACCTGGTGACCGCCGGGCACAGCATCGGCGAGGTCACCGCGGCCAGCGTGGCCGGTGCGCTGACCGCCGAGCAGGCGATCACCTTCGCCGCCCGGCGGGGTGCTGAGATGGCCATCGCCTGCCAGTCACCGTCGACCACCATGGCTGCCGCGCTCGGCGGCGAGGTCGACGCGGTGGTGGCGGCGATCATCGCTCGCGGCCTGACCCCGGCCAACCGCAACGGGGCCGGCCAGATCGTGGCGGCCGGTGCGACCGAGGCGATCGATGACCTGGTCGCCAACCCGCCGGCCGGCACCAGGTTCCGCCGGCTGCAGGTGGCAGGGGCCTTCCACACCGAATACATGCGCCCGGCCGAGCTGAAGCTGCGCACGGTGGCCGCCGAACTCCAGCCGAGCGACCCGCGCCAGATCCTGCTGTCCAACGCCGATGGCACCGCGGTCACCGACGGCCGGACGGTGCTGAGCCGGCTGGTCGCACAGGTCACCCGTCCGGTCCGCTGGGACCTGTGCCTGAACACCATGCGCGAGCTCGGCGTGCAGGCCAGCATCGAACTCAGCCCGGCCAAGACCCTGACCGGGATCGCCAAGCGCGAGCTGCCCGGCATCGAACTGATCACGATCAAGACCCCGGAGGACCTGGCGAGCGCCCAGCAATTGCTGGCCGGCGTCAGCGACCGGCAGCCACCGGCAGCCGACGGCCGGGTGGTGAGCACGTCCAGCCAGGGCATCTTCACCCGGGCTCGGGGCCTGCAAGCGGGTGCGGCCATCGTCGGTGGCACCCGGCTCGGCACCGTCCGCACCAACCGCGACGAGCTCGCCATCGTGGCGCCGGTTTCCGGTGTCCTGGCCGAATGGTTCCGCAACGACGGCGACATCGTCGGTGCCGGCCTGCCGGTCGCTCGTCTGTCCACCGGAAGCGAGGAATGATGAACGTTCGTCTCACGGTTCCCGCACGGCCAGCCGGCAGCCGGATCGCCGGCTTCGGCCACTACCAGCCACCGACGGTGGTCACCAACCAGGACCTGATCGAGCGCGGCGTGAACACCACCGACGAGTGGGTGCAGAGCCGGGTCGGCATCGCCGAGCGGCGGTTCGCAGTCGACGAGACCATGCTCGACATGGCGGTCAACACAACCAACAAGGCGCTGGCCAACTCCAAAATAAACAACACC
>JBDSAN010000305.1:0-3321 GCA_039922115.1 Jatrophihabitantaceae bacterium | reverse complement strand
GGCTTCAACACCACGCCGAAGTTCGCGATCAACGTCTATGCCGGCGACTACTCGGGCAACGGTGCCACCGCTACCTCGAGCACCGCGATGTACGGCAAGGCGCTGAGCCGGCCGGCGGCCTACATGGTCGGGCGGTGGTCGGACTCGACCAACTACTCGCACTTCCACGTTTCCGGCGGTGCCTGGACGGCCGATTCCACCATCACCTCGGTGATCGCCCCGCAGTGGGACACCACCACCGGACGGATCGAGATGGTCATCCCGCGCAGCTCGCTGACCAGTGGGGCAGCTAACGACAACTCGATCGTGCCGATCACGATCGCGCTGGTACGCCAGGATCCGTCCACGCTGGCCTGGACCGAGGACGACACGATGACCCTGCGGTACAAGCTCACGCCGCCGAGCACGCCATGGATCTACGGCAGCGTGCGGTAACCACCGCTAGCTGGACAACTGAATAACCGCGTTCCGGTGCGGGCGTCCGACGGTCAATCCAGGCCGCCGGATGCCCGCACCGGTGTGCATTTTGCCAGCCCTGGATATCACTGACCTGCCCAGCCTGCACCTGCTGCTACCGGTGATCGTGTCCGAGAGCCGCGGTGCGTTCAGCACCACGCTGAACTGGCCGGGGCGATGCGGTGGCCGGCCGGGTGGTCGCCAAGCTGTGGTCGGTGGGCGGCTGATCGCGATCCTCGGCTGGCTGATGCCGCTGATCCTGGCGCTGGCACTGGCCGGCCCGACGCCGGCACCGAGTCGGCGGTCGCTGCCGACACCAAGTCGGCCCGATCACGGCCGGATCTCGACTCGGCCCGGTCCCGATCAGGACTGTCGCTGTTCGACGACTTGGCATTGACAGCCCCGGCCGAGCCGGACAGCCTTCCATCATGAGTACAGCTGCAACCGGCCGGTCGCCGGCGCCGCGGCTGATCACGCTGGTGCTGGCCGTCCTGCTCAGTGCGCTGGCCGTGTCCGGGTGCGGCCGGGCACATCGCCAGGGCGCCGTTCCTGATCCGACCGAGGGCGTCAGCATCGAGGCCGGCAGCAGCGTGCACAGCCTGGCCACCGGGTCCGGCGACCGCAGTTACCGGCTGTACCGGCCGGCCACGCTGGCCGAGCCGGCGGCGCTGGTGGTGATGCTGCATGGCGGTTTTGGCAGCGCCAGCCAGGCTGAACAGTCCTACGGCTGGGACGCCGCCGCCGACGCGCACGGGTTCTTGATGGCCTATCCGGACGGGTTGAACCATGCCTGGAACGTCGGCGGCGGCTGTTGCGGCAAGTCCGGCGCCGGCAACGTCGACGATGTCGGATTCATCGCCGCGATGGTCGGTCAGCTCACCGGGTCGATCGCGCTGTCCAGCAACCGAATCTATGCCACCGGCATCTCCAACGGCGGCATGATGGCCTACCGGCTCGCCTGCGATACCGCACTTTTCGCTGCGATCGGGCCGGATTCGGCGACGATGCTCGGACCGTGCGCGCCCGGCCACCCGCTGTCGGTGATCCACCTGCACGGCACCGCCGACCACAACATCCCCTACGACGGTGGCACCGGCTCGGGCGTGGCCAAGATCGACGGGCCGGCCGTTCCGGCGCTCAACGCGCGCTGGCGTGCCTTCGAGCAGTGCGCGCCGCCGGTCACCAGCACGACCGGCGCGCTGACCACCTCGGTCGCCAGCTGCCCGGCCGGCCGTGCCGTCAAGCTGATCACTATCGCCGGCGCCGGGCACCAGTGGCCGGGCGCTGAGGCTAAACCGGTCGCTGAAAAGCTGCTCGGCCTTGACCCGCCGTCGACCTCGCTCGATGCCACCGCCACGATCTGGCAGTTCTTTGCAGAACATTCCGGCTAGCTGGACCGCTCACCGCGAGCCTGGCCGGCGACGTAACGGCGAAACAGCTCGGCCGCCGGCAGCAACCGCCGATGCTTCGACCAGGCCAGGCTGATCACCCGCTGGGCCGGCGGTGCCTCGATGGCGAGGTAGTGCACGCCGGCCGGGGTGCCGGTACCGCTCGGGCCGCCGGGGCGGGGCATGATGGCGACCCCGAGGCTGGCCGCGACGAAGCCTCTCAGAGTCGGCAGATCATCACCCTCGAAGGCGATCCGGGGCTGGAAGCCGGCCTGCTCGGTGAGTTGTTCAGTCAGCTTTCGCAAGGTTGAACTCGATCGCGGCAACACGAACTCATCATCGGCAAGCTCGGCCAGCGCGACCCGCTTGCGGTGCGCGAACCGGTGTCGCGGCCCGACCGCCAGCAGCAGCGGCTCGACCCGCAGCAGCCGCCACTGCACCGACGGATCGGTTCGCCGGGTGGTGATCTCCAGGTCCACGTCGCCGCCACTGAGCCCGCTCGTGCTGAGCCCGCTCGTGCTGAGCCCGCTCGCGCTGACGTTGCCGCGCACCGGGTGCAATTCGAACCGAACGCCCGGATGCAGCCGGTGAAAGCCCGCGATCAGCTCGGGCACCAGCCAGGTACCGAGCGACGGCTGGTAGGCCAGGCTGACGCTGCCGGTCTCCGGATCGATCAGCTGATCGATCGCGGCCAGGCCGTCGTCCAGTTCGTGCAGCAGGCCGTCCACGTGTCGCTTGAACGCGGCACCGGCCTCGGTCATCCGCAGGATGCGGCCGGACCGGCGCAGCAACGGGGTGCCCAGTTCGGCCTCCAGCCGAGCGAGCGCGCGCGAGACGGCCGGCTGGGTGACCTGCTCGATCAGCGCCACCTCGGTGACGGTGACCCCGTCGGCCACCTGCTGAAACCAGCGCAGCCCTTCGGTGTCCATACCCATAACGATAGTGCATGGATTAGCGCTGATTTAGTCATTGGACGTATCGGTTGCCGGCCGGAACACTGGTAGCTGCACCAAGAACCGCACTCAGAGTTGAGCAGCCCGTCCGCCAAAGATTTAGGAGGCGCCCGATGCGCCGCTTACATGCCGTCCCGCTCGCCGACCTTCGCTCCACCATTCGCACTCGGCGCGCTGAGCGCTTCGCCGAGCGAGTGCTGCGGGCCGAACTGGCCAGCTACACCCGTCCGGCCGAGCGCGAGGAGCTGTCAGCCATTCTCAGCCGGTCAGATGACCCCGCCACCGCGCGGATCCGGGATCTGGCCGACCTGACCCGCTAGCCGCGACGCCAGCCCGATCAACCGCCGATCGGCGCCGGCATGGTTTAGAGTCGCTCACATGTTCGATTCCAGGTTGGCTGCCGGGCTCTGGGACGCCGGGCTGGACGAGGCGCAACTGGCCGCGGTCACGCACTCGGAGGATCCGCTGGTGGTCCTGGCCGGGGCCGGTACCGGTAAGACCCGCACGCTGACCAGCCGGGTCGC